>JACQUI010000105.1 GCA_016210395.1 Chloroflexota bacterium
AGCAAAAGGGGTTTACAACCCGAAGGTCTTCATCCCCCACGCGGTGTCGCTGCGTCAGGCTTTCGCCCATTGCGCAAGATTCCCTGCTGCTGCCTCCCGTAGGAGTGGGGGCCGTGTCGCAGTCCCCCTCTGGCTGGTCGTCCTCTCAGACCAGCTACCCGTCATAGGCTTGGTGGGCCGTTACCTCACCAACTACCTGATAGGACGCAAGCCCATCTCCCAGGTGGCCGAAGCCTTTATTGACCCATCTTGCGACAGGGCAATACATGCGGTATTAGCACCGGTTTCCCGGTGTTATCCCCCGCCTAGAGGTAGGTTGCTTACGCGTTACTCAGCCGTTTGCCACTGATCCCCCCTTGCGGGGTTCACCGTTCGACTTGCATGCATTAAGCGCGCCGCCAGCGTTCGTCCTGAGCCAGGATCAAACTCTCAGCGTGTTTAACCTAACTTCCTTCCACTATCCACTTGTTAAGGTGCCAGAGATGAAAACATCGGCCAACGCCGACGTGCAGGGTTTATAGTACCTCCCAGCCCTTGCCATGTCAATAGCCCTGGCAAAGAATCTTCGCTGGTCACACGCGGGGGGACGGCCGGCCTTTTCCCACACCTCACCGCTCCCCATCCGTGCTCTCGTAGTATACTGGACGCACAGTCCAATTTCCACGGAGCACCCCCTTGCAGACCTCCGGCTCACTCTCTGCCACGCCTGCCGCACGACCCTTCCTCGATGCCCTGAAACGCGGCCAGCTCCTCCTCCCGAAATGCCTGACCTGCAGCGACGTCTTCTACCCTCCCCTGTCCCAGTGCCCGCGTTGCGGCTCCGCCGGGCTGGAGTGGACGCGTTGCTCCGGGCGCGGGCGCATCTACAGCTACCTTATCAACCACAGGCCCGCCGCTGCGCTTCCGGGGGAATCGTGGGAGGTGATGGCGGTGGTGGAACTGGAAGAGGGGCCCCGCGTCCTCGCCCCTATGGTGGGCCTGGACGACGTTTCGGGTGTGAAGGTGGACATGGCCGTGTGTCTCGCGACTGAAGACGCAGTCCTTAAGTTCCGCCCTGTCTGAATTGACACCTTTTCCGCAGGGTGCTATCGTCCTCCAAGTTTCCCTGGAGGTCGCGCTTCTTGCCCGTCAACGTCCAGAGCAAGGTCATGACTGCCACCGAGGCGGTGCAACGTTTCGTCAAGCCGGGCGCAGTCATCGGCATGGGCGGCCAGAACGTGGGCCGCATCCCCATGGCCCTCACCCACGAAATCGTCCGCCAGGGCATCGGCGGCCTCACGGTCATGGGCTGCAACCTCTCTATCTCCATGGACATCCTGGTGGGCACGGGCCTGGTGAAGCGCACCGAGTCCGGCACCGGCAACCTGGAGCGCTTCGGCACGACATTCCAGTGGCGCAGGGCCATCGAGGCGGGGAAGCTCCAGCACCGCGACTACAGCCACCTGGCCATGGTCTCCCGCTTCCTGGCCGGCGAGATGGGCCTGCCCTTCATGCCCACCAAGAGCCTGCTGGGATCCGACATCCTGAACAAGCACCCCGACGGCGCAGGCGGCTACGTCCTGATGGCCAACCCCTGGGGCGAGCACGAGCCGGTGGCTCTGCTGCCCGCCGCAAGCCCGGACGTGGCGATCATCCACGCGCAGCGCGCCGATGAGCTGGGCAACGTGATGATAGAGGGCTTCGCCGCCCATGACGTGGAGATGGTGCGGGCGGCCAAGACCACCATCGTCTCCTGCGAGGAGCTTGTCAGCAGCGAGGAGACGCGACGGCGGCCGGAGCTCACGGCTATCCCCTACCTGTACGTCAACGCCGTGGTGGAGCAGCCCTTCGGGGGGCATCCGACGTCCGTCTACCGCGCCTACGACTTCGACGGCGACCACCTGACGCACTACCAGACGTGCGCACGAGAGGGCGGGCAAAAGTACCAGGAGTACCTGGAGCGCCATGTCCTGGGCTGCAGCGGCTTCGACGACTACCTGGAGCGGGTCGGCGGCGTGAAGCGCTTGCACGCCCTGCGCCAGGCCATGCTCAGGATGATGTGAGCGACGGGGCATCATGCCAAGGAGCAACGATACGCCCTTTCGGGAACTGTCGTACCGGCAGCAGCTACGCCATCTCCGCTCACTCGCAGCAGCATTGCTCAAGGAGTACGGCCTCACCGGCGTCTCGCCGGCGCTCATCCGGTACCAGCACCATGCCCTTTATCGGGTTGCTACCTCTCGGGGAGAACAACTCCTCCTGCGCATAGCCGGGGGCGATCGGGACAGCCCTGATGAGTTTCGGGCGCAAATCGCCTGGCAGGAAGCCCTCTGGGAAGACCATCTCCCTGTGCCTGAACCTGTGCGGACGCTGGATGGCAGGCTAACAGGCAGTATGAAGCTGGACGAGTCTGGAGATGCCCTCTGCGCTCTTATGCGTTGGGCGCATGGCAGGCGGATAGGGGACAGCGCGGGGATTCAAGTCATGAGGCAAGCCGGGGCGCTGGCCGCCCGGCTCCATGAGCATTCGCGCAGGTCAACGTTTTGTGGGGAAGGTAGCCTTCCGCGCTGGGACGTTACGGCCATCAGCGAGCCGGAGCGCTGGACTGCGGGCCTGGATAAGCATTCCAGAGCCACGATATGCAAGGTTGCCCACGTGGTTGAGGATGCGCTTCTGGAGCTGGACACAGGGCCGGACAGCTTCGGCGTCATTCAGGCCGACCTGCATGTTGGAAACCTTGTGCTCCGCCGGGGCCGGCTGGTCCTCATAGACTTTGGCGACTGTGGCCGTGGCTTCTACCTCTATGACCTGGTCATCATGCTGGAGGTCTTGCGGTTCCGCATGTCAAGCCGTGCCGAGACGCTGGGCAGCGCTTTCCTGGAAGGCTACAGCCGCGTGGCCGCTTTGCCCAAAGGCGCAGCGGCGCTCTTCCCCACCTTCCTTGTGTTCCGCGAGCTCATCAATCTGAGGTATGTGCTTGAGTCCCAGAACTGGAGAACTCAGCAGTGGGCATCCCGCTGGGCGCCGGAGTCCATCAGGAAGCTGGAGACCTACCTGAAAGCAGAAGGCCAAGACGCCGGCGGGCCGTTCTCCCTCCCTGCCTTTTTTACCCCGTAGGACAACGCCAAGACAACGCTCACTGCCCTTGACATGCTGCCAATCAAATGGCATAGTGAGCCTATTAGAACCCCGTTGGGCACTGACACCCAACGTATTAGATTCCCAAACCCCTGTGGGGTTTGCTTTAGTCTCCTGGGGAGCCGCAAGGCTCCCCATATTTGTGAGGGGGCTAAGATGGAGCTGCAAGTCAGGCTGTTTATTGATTTTTGGAATTTCCAGCTCAATTGGAACTCCCGGACGAACAAAGACCCTTTGGATTGGCGCAAAGCTCCGATTGGCCTCGTTAGTGCTGCCCAGGCTCAGCTTGATACAGCGGGCATGGGTGATTCCCTTCGTGTTGCCGAGACTAGGGTCTACGCCTCATATGACACGGCCAATCCAGAAGACCGTCGCTTGAAAGGGTGGCTAGACTCCTTCTTGGATCGACAGCCAGGCATGAGGGTTTTTACAAGAGAACGGCGTTCTCAACCGAGGCCCATACGATGTTCCTCCTGTGGATATGAGGTCAGTCTTTGCTCCAATTGTTCCCAGCTATACCGACACAGCGCTGAAAAAGGTGTGGATTCCGCAATCGTTACAGACCTACTTTCTCTCGCTTGGGAGAGTGCTTTTGATGTTGCCATCCTCGTTTCCAGCGATGCCGACTATGTTCCGGCGGTTGAGAGATTGCAGGAGAAAGGGTTCAAGATTATTAACGCCACGTGGAGCGGTTACGGGCACCATCTAGCCAGAACTTGCTGGGCATCTTTTGAGATCGACTCCCTTATTCCAAGTCTCCGACGTACATAGCAAGCAATCAAAGGAATTCCTCACGCATATCTTTCCCAGGACACCACGAAACATGCAAATGACATGTGCCTCACACGAAGTCCCCACTTTGGGAGTAACGACAACGGCGATCGGCTTCTAGAGAAGGCTTGCTCTGATGACACTGAATCCCGCACCTGCCACAGACTACACCCCGGATGAGCTCATGGTGGTGGAGGCCAGCCGGCACATCAACGACGGGGACTTGGTGCTGGCGGGCACCGGCATGCCGCTCATCGCCATCACGCTGGCCAAGAAGAGCCACGCGCCTCACCTGTGCGCCGTGGTGGAGACGGGGATCATTGACCCAGAGCTGCTGCCCTCGCCCATCTCGGTCTCGGACCCGCGCATCCAGTACCACGCCGTCAAGCTGGGATCGCTGCGGGACGCCCTGGCCTGCGTGCTCCAGCGGGGCATGATAGACATCGGCATGATCGGCGGCGCGCAGATAGACCAGTTCGCCAACGTCAACTCTACGGTCATCGGCGAGTACGACGCGCCCCGCGTGCGGTTCCCCGGCAGCGGGGGCGCCAACGACGTGGCCTCGCACTCCAAGCGGCTGCTGATCATCACCAAACACGAAAAACGCCGCTTCCCGGAGCGGGTGGACTACATCACCAGCCCCGGCTACATTGACGGCCCGGACGGCCGCCGCAAGGCGGGGCTGCCCACGCCCCAGCAGGACATCACGATTGTCACGGACCTGTGCGTCATGGAGATAGACAAGGGCGTTGGACGGCTGAGGGTGACGGCGCTGATGCCGGGCGTGACGCTGGAGCGGGTGCTGGCCAACACGCTCTTCACGCCCCTTGTGGCGGAGCGGCTAGCCCAGGTGCAGCCGCCTTCGCAGGAGTACATCCGCATCCTGCGTGAAGAGGTGGACCCCAAGCGCGTGTATTTCAGGGGCGGCGGGGAGTGAGGCATAGAGCGCAGAGCAGCAATCGAGCGAAAGGTATAGGGCGGTTTGATTGCCTTCCTGTGGGACTGATTGAGTTTTCGTGTTGTTTTTGGCTGGTTTGGCCGAAGGGTGACATAAGGCACTGGAGGTCGGCCGCAATTTCCTGCAGGATGGCATCTGCAGGTAGGCGACGGCGATGAGGACAGGGTAGCAGGGGAAGGCTCAGACAGGAAAGGGGCGAAAGGCAGCACATATACTGCATAGGAAGGCCAGGTTGTGGAGCAGCCCAGAGCCGACCCCTACCTCAGTCCTCCCCCTGTGGGGGAGGAGGAAGGAGGTCCCTTCCCCTCTTGCGGGGGAAGGATTAGGATAGGGGGCGTCCCCTTCAGTGCGCGCCGGTCATCCGCGCCAGCATCTCCAGGCCCTTCTTGGTGTCGCTGGCCACCTTGGCGCTATCGGTGCAGGCGACCCGGCGTTTGAAAAGCCAGTAGGTGAACTCCTTCAGCTCCAGGACGGACAGCTTTCTAGAAGCGGGGCGGACGGTCTCGCACCAGAAGTCGGCAAGCAACTCCTCCTGCGGGGCACCGTAGATGCGCTCGTGGGCCAGGCCGGTGATGTCGCGGCTTTCGGGCAGGCCGTGGGCCGTGCGGTCCTTTCGGACCTCCTCTTCCACCTCCAGCAGCAGTGCCTCCTCCACCATGACGCCGTAGAAGTAGTTGAGGTGCGCCCTGTACTTGTCCGGGCCGATGGCCTGCTGGAACTGCTGGTCGGTGATTTCAGACGGCAGCTTGCCCGTGAAAAGCAGGGCTTCTTTGCCTTCGTCCGGCACAAGGCACTCCACCTCCTCCAGCAGGCGGCCCGCCAACATGAGCCAGTCGAAGGCCTCGCCCAGGAGGAGGTACTGGTAGCGGACGCCGTCGCGCTCCTCTACGGCCAGGGGCCAGCGCCCCACCGCCTCCAGCAGCGCCTGCTGCCAGGGCATCCCGCTTGTGATGGCCTCGCGCAACCGGCGGATGACGTCGGACGGCGAAGGGCGCGACGCATCCTGCGCTGCCACGCCGGCAGCGGGTGCAGGGGCAGCCTCTGTTTGGGTGAATGTCATGGGCCTGGCCTGCGCGGGTTTATCTTGTAGCTTACCGCGCCAGCCTACCTCACCGCAATGAAGAAGAGTCGTTTGAAGGGCAAGACGGTTTTGCCGTCCCTCCCCTGGGGATACGCCTTGCAGACCCGCGCGCCGTAGTCCTCCAAGAAAGCTCTGGCTTCGGCCTCATCGAGCTGGGCAAGCAGGGGCCGCAGGATGCTGCCCTTGGTCCATTCGACAACGGGGTTCTCGCCGGACAGCACGTGGTGGTAGGTCGTCTCCCAGATGTCGAGGCTGGCAACGTGTGGGCAAAGGATATCGTAATACACCGAAGCCTCGTGGGTGGGATGCTCGCGGAGGAGAGGCTCCAGCTTGCGCCGCCAGGGGCCGCCGCGCACCGTATCGGAGATGGAGGTGTGGGTGGGCGCGGAGAAGTTCTGAGGCATCTGCACGGCCAGCGCGCCGCCGGACTTCAGGCCCTTGAGGAGGTGCGGGAAGAGCGTATCGTGGCCGTCGAGCCAGTGGAACGCTGCGTTGGAGAAGAAGACGTCGGCAGGCGTATCGGGTTGCCAGGCGGCCAGGTCGGCAGCTTCCCAGGCGATGTCTTTGCCGAGGGCGCGCGCCCGGGCCAGCATCTCCGCCGACGAGTCCACTCCCGTCACGTGGGCGTGAGGCCACCGCTCTTTGAGCAGGACGGTGGCCGCGCCAGTCCCGCAGCCCAGGTCGTAGACGGCGTTTGGCGTTTCAGAGGGGATACGCGCCAGCAGGTCCAACGCCGGCCGCAGGCGCTCGTTGCCGAAGAGCAGGTACTGGGTTGGGTTCCAGGTGGTCATGGACGTTCGTCCTCTACATGGAAAAGACGCTGGGGTGAACAAGCCTTGCGTAGTCTACCGACACAGCGGTGCAGATGTCTACCTCGCGCCGGCGGGCCACGGGGTCTTTCGGTGTTCGGATGCAAGGTAGAGTTCCCGTTCGCCCTGAGCCTGTCGAAGGGCGCGTTCGTGGTTCGACAAGCTCACCACGAACGGCTGTGTGCTTGGCCCGGAGAACAAAAGACCCTGGGCGGGCCAGGAGCGCATTTCTAGTTCCAAGGTTCTGGACAAGGCGCTTCTTTGTGCTATAGTAGGCGAATACTATTCTCGGGCGCGCCCAGAGAAGGCGTGCTGTTTCCCGTAAACAAGGCAGGTGGAACATGGCCGGCACTGTGAAAGTCCAAGACGTGAACGTGCAAAGGATAGACCCTCTTCCTTCGCCCAAAGAGTTTCAACAGAGGCTTCCCATCACGCCGGCCATCGCCCAGCGGGTGTCGGGAGGGCGGGAGGAAATCGCCCGGATACTGCGAGGCGAGGACCAGCGGTTCCTCGTGTTCGCCGGCCCTTGCTCCATCCACGACACCAGGGCAGGCATGGAGTACGCCCAGCGCATCCATGAGCTTGCGGGGCAGATGAAGGACCGTATGCTCATCGTCATGCGCGTCTACTTTGAGAAGCCGCGCACGACCGTTGGCTGGAAAGGCCTGGTCTACGACCCGCACCTGAACGGCAGCTTCGATATCCCCACCGGCCTGCACACGGCCCGGGAGTTCCTGCTGCGCCTGGGCAGAATGGGCGTCCTGGCGGCGACGGAGTTCGTTGACCCCATCACGCCGCAGTACATCGCCGACCTGGTGAGCTGGGGAGCCATCGGCGCGCGCACCTCTGAAAGCCAGACGCACCGGGAGATGGCCAGCGGGCTGAGCATGCCGGTGGGCTTCAAGAACGGTACGGGCGGCTCCATCCAGCTTGCCGTGGACGGAGTGGTCACGGCCCAGGCAGTGCATGGTTTTCTGGGAGTTGACCAGGATGGAAGGGCAGCCATCGTGGTAACAAAGGGTAACCCCAACTGCCACATCGTCCTCCGGGGCGGCTCCCCCGGCCCCAACTACCACGCGACCGCAGTGGCCGACGCCATCAAGCGGCTGAACGCCGCTGGCGTGTCCCCGCAGGTTGTCATTGACTGTTCCCACGCCAACTGCAACAGGGACTACAAGCTCCAGGCGGTTGCCTTCCGGGACGTGCTGAAGCAGCGCATCGAAGGCGGCAACAAGAGCATCGTTGGCGCCATGCTGGAGAGCCACCTGTTTGCCGGCAAGCAGACGCTGAACGAGAAGGACCCGTCGGCACTAAAGTACGGCGTCTCCATCACCGACCCGTGCATTGACTGGGACGAGACGGTCAGCCTGCTGTCCGAAGCGTACGCTGCGCTGGGCGTGCCCCAGAGGACGGCAGCGACGGTGAACTGAGAAGCGGGCTTCTATCCCCCACCTCAATCCTCCCTCGCAAGAGGGAAGGAAGCCGTTTTGGTGCAATGCGGATTCGACAGGGCGGGATACACCCCGCCCTGTCTTGTGGAACGGCAGCGGGCTCCCAACGTACACCTTCGTATTGACAACCTTTGCCAGGAGCAGCTACGCTCCCTTCACGTTGAACACCAGCGCCAGCGAGACCCGTGAAGCACGCCCCCTAGACCACGAACGACGCCTGCGCACGGCGCGCCGCACACTGCGGCTGGCCTTCTGGGAAGGCATTCCGGGGACGCTGGCCCTCTCCATCGCCGACAACTTCATTGGCCCGCTGGCCATTGCCCTTGGCGGCGCGCCTATGCAGATCGGCCTGCTGAACGCGCTGCCCCAGCTTCTGGCGGCCCTCTCCCAGCTCTTCACGTACAAGCTGGTGGCGTGGACGCACTCCCGAAAGGGCATCCTTTTGTTTGCTGCCGGCGCAGGCGTACTGCCCTGGCTGCCGATGGCCCTCATCCCACACCTCTCCCTGGCGGACCCCGTCCTGTGGCTTGTGCCTCTGGCCATCCTGGTCGTGGCGCTGTACCAGTTCCCAGCGCCTGCGTGGGGAAGCTGGGTCTCAGACCTGCTGCCGCTGCACCGCCGCGGGGCGTACCTGGGGTTGAGAGCGTCGGTGGGCAGCCTGGCCGGCACGTTGCTGGTGCTGGGGATGGGGGTCTTTCTTGACCGGATGGGAGACGGCGTGCTGTGGGGTTTCTCTCTCATTTTTCTGGCGGCTGCTGCCATGCGGCTTTCTTCTCTCGCCCTGTTCTGGGGCATGCACGAGCCGCCAATGCGCCCCACAAGCACAGTGATGAGCCTGTGGGCATTCCTGAGGACAGCCCAGAGCACCAACCTCGGACGGATCGTGCTGTACACCGCTGCGCTCTACTTCGGCGTTTTCCTGGCAGGACCCTACTTCTCCATCTTCATGCTGCGCGACCTCCACTTCAGCTACACCACATTCATCTTCCTGCAGACCGTGCACGTGGTGGCGACGATCATCGGCAGCAGGTTGTGGGGCCTTTACGCCGATAAACACGGCAACGTGAATGTCATACGCATCACGGGGCTGGGCGTTTCGCTTCTGCCCCTCTTCTGGCTGGTGTCCCACGAGGCGCCGTTCCTCATGATGATCAACACCCTGGGCGGCTTGTGCTGGAGCGGGTTCGCTCTGTGCTCGCTGAACTACATCTACGAGGCGACGCCTCCTGGGGAGCGGTCGAGGGTGGTGGGCTACCTGGCGGCGTTCGGCGGCGTGGGCCTGTTCCTCGGCGCGGTAACGGGCGGCCTGCTGGCAGGACGCCTGCCGGTATTCTTCGCCTACCCTATCATGACG
This sequence comes from Chloroflexota bacterium, assembly GCA_016210395.1. GTDB lineage: Bacteria > Chloroflexota > Dehalococcoidia > Lucifugimonadales > JACPCL1 > JACPCL1. The sequence continues at coordinate 9,542 of JACQUI010000105.1, forward strand.
CTGTTCCTGGTCTCTGGAGTTGGGCGGCTGCTGGCGTGCGCGGCGTTCCTGCCCTTCATGCGGGAGAGCAGGAGGAAGAAGGCATAGATGCAACGCCGTAGGGGCACGATATATCGTGCCCCTATGTTCATGGGGGAACCAATGCCGGCACACCCTACTTCGCGGGCACGATGGGCAGCACCACGTGCGAGGCGTGCCGCGGGCTGTGGTGCACCGAGTTCTCCGCGACGATGCGGCGGCGCTCCTGGCCCAGGGGGTCACCCGTGTTAGGGTTGACATCGAAGCGCGGGAAGTTGGAGCTGGAGATGTCCAGCCGGATACGGTGGCCCTTCTTGAAGAGGTTGCCCGTGGGATACAGTGGGAAGCTGATGCGATAGACCTGCCCTGGCTTCATCAGCTCCGGCTTCTCCCAGGAATCGCGGTATCGCACACGCATGATGCTGTCCGTCAGGTTCATGTGGAAGCCTTCGGGATAGTCCGGATTGGGTGGGCACACGTCAATGAGCTTGGCAGTGAAGTCGGTGTCCAGGGCGGACGAGGATATCCAGAGGTTGACGGTGACGGGGCCAGTGACCTCCACGTCCTGCTCCAGGACAGGCGTCTGGAAGACGCACACGTCCGGGCGCGACTCCAGCGGCAGGTACGGCGCCTTGCACCCGTAGATGTCGGGCCGCTCCTTCTGGTGGAAGGACCCGGCAGGGGTGATGAGGCCGCCTGAGATTGCGCCGCCAAGTGTGGGCACAGGGTTATTGGGATCGAAGTGGTAGGTGGTCATGGCGTTGCCGCCGGACGGCTGCTCAGGACTTAGCGTTCCATCGCCATGCAGGTAGTAGGGCGTGAAGCGCGTGCGGGCCAGGGGCCACTCGTTTTCGTGGCGCCAGTAGCCGCCGTGGCTCATGCGGCCCTTGGCGTTCCTGCGGCCGTCGCCGCCGCCCATGATGAACAGCAGGATCTGGGGCTGCGTCTGAACGCCTGTCTCAAGGCCCTTCAACCAGGTATCGAACCACATGGTGCGGAAGTCGTTCCAGTCCTCCGCCAGGTTGCCGTCCAGCGCCGCCGTCGAGCCGAAGTCAACGTCCCCCGCGAAGCTGACGGAGCGCTGCCCGTGGGTCCACGGGCCCATCAGGAGCCGCACGGGGCCCTTCTTGATCTTGGAGAGGCCAACGTAGTTCTCGAAGGTTGTGCGGGTGTAGGAGTCGAACCAGCCGCCCGAGTGAAGCTGCGGGACGTCCGACCACTGCTGGTAGAAGAGCTCGCCCGCGAGGCCGGGCTTCTTCCAGTAGTCGTCGTACTCGCCCCTGTTCCACTGCTCCAGGATGTACTCCTCATAGTCCGGCGTCCACTTCAGGGGCGAGTGGCCTTTGCGCCAGGGCAGCCGCTGCAGCCATTCCTCTTGCGTTACGCCCTCCAGGTACTTGGCGACCACTGCGCTCTCCTGGGCCTCCTTGCTGACCTTGGCCTGGCTGATGGCCCACCCGAGCTGGCGCAACTCGTACGCGCCGTTGTGCCTGGTAGAGCTGTGGTAGGCGTTGGAGAAAGCGCCGCAGTCCACAACCATCGTGGACAGGTTCGGCGGATTCATGGCGGCCATGGCCCCCTGGGTGTGCGCGCCGTAGGACGTGCCATACGTGCCCGTTGTGCCGTTGGACCAGGACTGCGCGGCGATCCACTGCACGCAATCATAGCCGTCGTTGGCGTCGGAGACGTACTTGTGGAAGTAGCCTTCCGACTTGTACCGCCCGCGGTTGTCCTGCAGCACCACCACATAGCCGCGCTCGCAGAAGTAGTGGGCCTCCTCCGCCATCCTGTCCGCCCCCTTGTTGTAGGGCGTGCGCTGCAGCAAGACAGGGAAAGGGCGGTTCACCGGCCTGCCGTTGATCATGGGGCGGTAGACGTCGGTAGCTAGTCGCACCCCATCCCGCATGACGACCATGATGTCTTTTTCGACCGAAACCTCGTATGACGGCTCAGACCTGACTTTGGAGTACTCCATGGGTGGGTGGTCCTCCTTTGTTCTGTAGAGGGCGCAGCATGGCGCGCCTACGGTGTTTGCGCGGCCCGTAGGGGTCAGGGTCTCCCTGCCCGCGTCCCTTGGCCGGCACGCCAACCGCCTGCACATGGGAAACGGGCGCGAAGACCACGCCCCAACATACTTCCGTAGGGGCGACCCGACGGGTCGCCCCTACACAGGAATGGCTGGGACTACCGCCTGGCAGCGGCCACAGGGACCTTCGCCGTTGGCTTCTTCGCTTCGGCGGCAGGCTTCAGGCCGGCCAGGAAGTCCAGGACGTAGTTGGCCTGTGCGTCCCGCATGTTGGACCACCCGTGGTCAGCGCCCGTGTGGATGACCAGTTTGGCGTCCGGCTTGAGCTTGATGGTCTCGAAGGCGTCCTTGGCAGCATCGCGCAGGCGAGGGTGCGTCTCCAGCGTGCCGGCCATGAGGAAGATGGGCTGGCGGATATTCACGACGTAGCGAACCAGGTTGTAGCGCTCGCTGGGGCCTTGCTTGTCCACGTAGCTGCGGGCGCTGTAGAAGGCGGGGTTGGGGAAGGTGGCGGAGATGAGCGCGTCCGGCTGGCCCGCCTCGATGAGTGCATTGGCCTGTTCGAGAAATCCTCTGTACTCATCGCCAGACTCGCACGCCGAGAAATAGGAGTAGGACAAGCGCACGGGGGACGAAGGAATAACCGCAGCGACACGGGGGTCGGGGACGAAGGCGGCGTAGTAGGCGACCTTCACCGCGCCCATGCTGTGCCCAAAGATGGCGATGCGCTTGTAGCCCTTCCGGGCCAGCCAGGTGATGCCTGCATCCAGGTCCAGGCGGCACTTGTCCAGGATTTCGTGGGCGTTGCCCAGGGGCCGGTCGGGGTTGCCGTGGACAACGTCGTGGCTGCGGCAGTTGAAGGAGGCGCATGGGTAGCCCGCTTTGCAGAAGCGGTCGGCCAGGTCCAGGAGGTTCGCGCTGTAGAAGTTGCCGCCGGTCCCGTGGACGAGGAGAATGGCGTCTACGGCCCGGCCGGCGACGCCTCCCTCCCGTGGGGCGAAGAAGATCCCGTCCAGGGTCATGTCGTCTGTGGTAGTGGTCTTGACCAGGTCTACGATCACGGCAGCCTCCTTGCAAGGTGTAGGAAAACGCCGCCATTGTACGGGCAAGCGGGCAAAGGGGCAAGCGGGCGGGAGAGGGACGGACATGCCGGCATACGGACATACGGGCACACCGGCAGGCGGGCAAAAGGCGCGGCTATTGTCTATGAGGGCGGGGCATGGCACACTGGGCGGACTCAGAAGTGCAAAGGAGGCCGCTATGCCTCGCAAATTCGCAGGACTTGTCCCCTATCAGGGCTATGAGGACATGCTTGTGGAGAAGAAGGACGGCGTTGTTGTAGCCACGCTGAACATGCCGGAGAAGCTGAACGCGCTGACGCCGGGCATACGCATTGGCCTCAAGCGCATCCTGGAAGAAGTCAACGACGACGATGACGCCAGGGTGCTGGTGATCACAGGGGCCGGGCGGGGGTTCAGCTCGGGCGCGGACATGGGCGGGGGTGAGGCCGCCCAGGCACAGGAACGCAGCCGCCAGGAACTCATGGAGTCTCGCTTCGGGTGGATCGGCAGGTTCCGGACGGTGCGCAAGCCCATCATCGCGGCGGTCAACGGCGTCGTGGCGGGCGGCGGCCTGTCCCTGGCGCTGGCGTGCGACGTGCGGGTGGCCTCGGACCAGGCCCGCTTCGTCACGGCGTTCCTGCGGCGGGCCATCCTGCCGGACCAGTGCGCCACCTGGTTCCTGCCCAGGGTCGTCGGCCCCTCACGGGCGCTGCTCATGTTCTGGCTGAGCGACGACGTGCAGGCGGAGGAGGCGCTGCGCACGGGCCTGGTGGACATGGTGGTCCCCCACGACCAGCTCATGGAGAAGACGCTGGAGCTGGCGAAGCGGCTTGCCGCTGGGCCGGCGGTGACCATCGAGCTGACCAAGCAGGCCGTCTACCACGGGCTAACCGCGACGCTCGAGACGCAAGCGGAGTACGAGGTGGGCCTGCTGGGCATGATCGACAAGACAGAGGATGTACGGGAAGGGCGCGCCGCCTTCCGGGAGCGGCGGCAGCCGAACTTCAAGGGGAGGTAAGGGCAAATCATTCATGCGCATAACATATACTTATGATATGCTAGACGCTATTGACACTTCAAGTGCGTATATACTATACTGCGTTGTACATCGGCACTCGAAGGAGGAGACCTATGTGAGCCAGTGAATCCAACTTATCCGTACCTCATGACTGATCAAATGACTAACTGATGGCGGTGGTGTAGACGTGAGTACCATTCGTGTTAACTTCACCATACCTGAGGAGGTCGCCGAGCGACTTCGGAACAGCGTAAATGAGCGAAAGCGCAGTGCTTTTGTAGCTGAGGCCATTGCTGCAAGGCTCAACGAACTCGAGCGTGAGCGGTTCAGGCTGCTTCTTGCCGAGGGATATCAAGCGAGGCGAGAAGAGGACCGGCAGACGAACAAGGAATGGGAAGCTGCCACTCTTGAAAACTGGGCGTGGAATGTAGAAGCAGGAGAAGAACTATGAACTATGAAAGGAGTGAGACTTGAACAGAGGTTTTCCCCACTATGGGGATATCTACGATGTAGACCTTGAACCGGTGGTTGGATCTGAGACGGGCAATTCTGTGACGGGGAGACCAAGGCCAGTTCTCGTGGTATCGAACGACACGAGCAATGAGTTCTCTGACACGGTGACAGTGATTCCTCTCACTGGCGAGCCTGCCAGAAGGGTATATCCTTTTGAGGTTGTCATACCAAGAGGTGTGGACGGATTGACACTCGATTCACGGGCAAAAGCCAATCAGATAAGGACCGTGGACAAGAGAAGGCTCGTGCGGTTCAGGGGCGCCTTGCCTAGAACCTTCTACCCGCAGGTAAAGCAAGCGATCAAGCATCATTTGGACATTACTTAGAGTCACTATGCGGCAGATTTCAGGGACTTGTAGGCCAACACCCATACCTCTTCCTCACGCCTCCGCGCGCACGGGCGGCCGGGCCATGAACACGAGGCCTGCCGAGAAGACCATGAGCCCGGCAAAGACGGTGAAGATGGGCACATACGTGCCCATGACATCGTAGGCAATGGCGGCGCTCAGCGGCCCCACGGAGTTGCTGAGCATCTGCACGGGCCAGACCACGCCCCGGACCTTCCCCAGCGACTCCCTGCCGTAGTAGTTGGCGAATACGACCTGGTAGAGGGTGTTGAAGGATGCGCCCGCCACGAAGCCCAGGAAGACGCCCCAGAGGAGGCCCTTGGCCAGCGAGTCCACCGCCAGTAGCGAAATGAACCCGACGCCCATCAGGAGAAAGGCCACGGCGCCGACGCGCCGGGTGTTGTAGCGCTCCAGGAGAAACCCGACCGCCAGGGCGCCTATGGCGCCCGCGCCGGACCAGGTGGAAAGAATCCAGACGCCGTACTGAGGGTCGAGGCCCTGGTCCTTGAGGAAGGGGATCAGGTGAAAGACGAGGCCCGGCCCCACAAGGAAGAGCAGGGAGAAGGCTATCAGCAGGTAGTAGAACGACCGGAATCGCAGCACCTGGCGCAGGGCATAGGAGACCTCTTCTTTGACTTGCCTCCCTCCCCTGCCCTGCCGGCCCTGTGGGCCTTCGGTCACGCCCTCGCCGGGGGCGAGGCCATCGGGCCGCAGGCCCATGTCTTCAGGCTGGCGGCGCAGAAGCATCGCCACGGGCAGGACCGAGATGACCCATACCACGATCCCCGCGACGGCCGAGGCCATGCGCCAGTCGGCTGCGGTGATGACGAACTGGAGGTAGAGGGGCGTGATCGTTGCGCCCACCATTCCTCCCAGGCCGGCGAGGGCCACCGCTCGTCCCCGCTTAGCGACAAACCATTTGGGAACAATGACCTGCAGGGTCAGGCCAATGACCCCCATGGTCACAACGCGGTCGATGATCTGCAGCGCGTAGAACTGCCACAGCGTCTGTATGAAGGCCATGAGCACGAACGTCCCGCCCAGCAGCAGGAGGCCAACGGTGAGGAACCACCGGCCTCCCAGGCGGTCAAGGTAGCGGCCCACGACCAGAGAGACCCCCGCTCCGCAGATGGTCCCAAGGGTCGAGGCGCCCGTGAAGACCGTCTTCGACCAGCCGAACTCGGTGGTCATGGGGCTGAGAAAGACGCTGAGGGCGGAAAATGTCCCCGCCGCCTGGGTGAACCCCGCCAGCGCCACCACCCCAACGATCACCCATCCGTAGTACAGACGAGGCTTTGCAATCGCAGCCGTGATGTTTGCCATGACAATGTATGCTACTCCAGCACACCCTCCTTCGCCAGAGCCTCTATTTCCTGATGGGACAAGCCTAGGAACGACTTCAGGACGTGTTCGGTGTGCTGGCCCAGCAGCGGCACAGGGGTCTCGTAGAGGGCAGGCGTCTCGGAGAGGCGGAACTCCGTAGCGTCGAAGGCGTGGCGGCCCAATTCGGAGTGCACTTTGTAGACAAAGTGGCCCCGGTGGGCAAGCTGCGGATCGCTGAACAGGTCTTCGGGGCGTTCAACCTCCCCCGCCGGCACACCCACCTCCTGCAGCAACTGCATCAGATCCCGGGCCTCATGGGTCATCGTCCATGCGCCGATGCACTCGTCCAGCGCCTGCTCGCATGCCTTCCTGCCAAGAGGCGTAGAGAACCGCTCTTCGGCGCACCAGGCGGGGCTGCCCATCGCCTTGCACAGCGCCTTCCACTGGGCGTCCGTTTCCACAACGATGGCGCACCAGCGGTCTCCCCCTTTACACGGATAGACGCCGTGGGGCGCGAAGGCGGGCGAACGGTTTCCGTCCCTTGTCATGATGTGACCGTTGACGGTGTAGTCCAGGATGGCCGGGGCGATGAACTGCACCGACGCTTCAAGCTGGGACATGTCCAGGTGCTGTCCTCTGCCCGTCCTCTTGCGGTAGTCCAGGGCGGCGACGATGGCGGGGATGGCGAAGCGGGGGAGGAAGAAATCCGTGTAGGCCCCGTAGGGAGAGACGGGCGACCTGTCCGGCCAGCCAGTCAGGTTGACGAAGCCTGCCAGCGAGCCAAGCACCGGCCCGAAACCAGGCTGCCGCTCACGAGGGCCTCCCCTGCCCAGCATGGAGGCGCTGAAGAGGATGACGCGCGGGTTGATGGCGCGCATCACGTCGTACCCGAGGCCCCACTCCTCCATGGTGCCGGGCGTGAAGTTTTCCGTGACGATGTCGGCCCAGGCGACCAGCCGCTTCACAAGGTCGCGCGCTTTGGGGAGGGCCATGTTCAGCGTGATGCCCAGCTTGTTGCCGTTGTAGTTGGCGTAGTAGCCGCTGCGCTCCACGCCCTGGACGCCGCCGGCGTAGGGGCCAATTTGGCGAAGCGCATCGGGGCGGCGGCGCGACTCCACGCGCACGACGGTTGCGCCGTGGTCGGCCAGGTAGCGCGTGGTCATGGGGCCGATGGCCACCCAGCAAAAGTCCAGGACGTTGATGCCCTCAAAGGCATTGGAGGTGTCTGTCATGCGTGTCATCCTCATAGCTTGTGAAGTCATGGATAGCAAATAGCAAAGGACGGGACGCTGCCGCGTCCCTGGCGGTGTAAGGAACCGATAAGGGATTCTTCGCGAGGCGGAGCGTAATTGGGGCCGTATGCCGTTTGACCACCTCGCTCTAGAATGACAACAAGGCACGCGGCGTTTGTTCACAACCTCTCAGCCTTAAGGCCTTGCGCCCCTACGTCGCTCGGCGGCAACCCGGTGCGTGTTGGTTGCGGCTACGGCGCGCCATCCGCGTGCGCCGCCACCAACTGGTCTATCTTGGCCGCCAGGATGAAGTCGTTGCGGGAGAGGCCGCCGATGGCATGGGTCGTGAGCTCCACCGTGACGCGGTTGTAGCTGATGTGCATGTCCGGGTGGTGGCCCTCCTGCTCAGCCAGATAGGCCAGAGCGTTCACGAAGAGCATGGAGCGCAGGAACCCGCGCCACGTGAAGATGCGCCGTAGCTTCGTGTCATCCACCACCTGCCATTCGCCGGAGACCTGCGGCAGGTACACGGCGATCTCTTCCTGCGTGAAGGGCGGCGTATCGCCACGGCACGGCTCGCACTTGAGCTGCGTTAGCTGCTGCGTCATGTCAGATCACCCCCCCTTCTCTCAGCAACACCAGGTCCGACGCTGAGTTTCCCAGCTCTCCACAGTACACGTCGCGGTTGTGCTCGCCCAGATAGGGAGCACGGCTCCTGGGGCCGATGGACGCCTCGCTGGAGCGCACGAACGCGCCGGGGTAGTCGAAGGTCGCACCCTCCGCCTCATGTAGAATCGGCACGAAGTACCCCCTGGCCGCAAGCTGCGCCTCCTGCCGGATGTCGGCGGCCGTGTTCACCGGGAAAAGCTGCACCCGGCGCGCAACTGCGCCCTCGTACAACTCCTGCTTGGTATGGGCCAGGAAGAACGCCTGGATTGGCTCGGCGGCGCGGGTCATAGCCTCAATGCCTGCGTCCTGGTTTGTGTCCACCTGCGTCCAGTCCACGGAGGCGAGGAACTCATCGTTGAACCCCTCGGCCTGCATCCACTGCACAAGGCTGTTGGTGCCGCCGCCCAGCGGCCCGGAGGACAGGGAGAAGTTGACGTAGCCGTCCTTGCACTGCCAGGTGGTGCGGGAGCGCCCGCCGCCCAGGCCCGGCCGGTAGACCCCCAGGCGGCTGAGGTTCGTCCTGTTCAGGTCCCAATAGGAAGGGGCGTGGGACAGTGTGCGGGCGACGGCCTCTTGGCCCGATACGTCCACGCGCTGGCCCTGCCCGCCCAGCAGCCTGTGGTGGTGGGCGATCATGACGCCCGCCGCGCCCGACGCGCCCATGTGCAGGCCGAACTGCGGCAGCGTGACGCGCACGGGCGGCAGGTCGGGATCGCCGGTGAGGTGCATGAAGCCGCCGGCGGCCATGCCCACCAGGTCCGGCGACTGGTAGGCGGCGTACGGCCCCGTCTGGCCGAAGGGCGTCATCGAGGCCATGATGAGGCGGGGGTTGACCCGGCGAAGGTCTTCGTAAGCAAGGCCCAGGCCTGCCAGGTAGCCCGGCGGGAACGATTCGAAGAGGAAGTCTGCCGAAGAGACGAGACGCTTCAGGATAGCCTGCCCATCGGCGGCGCCGATGTCCAGGGTGACGCTGCGCCGTCCGGCGGCGTAGGCCCACCACCACAGGCTGCGCTCCTGGTGAGGCGCGCCGCAGTAGAAGGGGGACATGCGGCGCAGGGGGACGCCCGCCGGCGGCTCCACAGACATAACATCTGCGCCCAGGTCCCCCAAGATCTTGGCGCCGATGATCTCCGCGCCCCGCGACAGGTCCAGCACCCGGTACGGGCTGAGCATGCCATCTGACGCTGTGTTGTTTCGAGAGGCCATGGGTCAGGAGTCCCTCTTGCTGCGCCAGACGTCGAGGTCTTGTCGAGCAACCGACGGGCCGCTGCCGCGGCCCTGCGGTAGGCACAGGTGGTGAGAGATTCTTCGCGAAGCGAACGCGTCGGTCGGCCCGCGAGAGTAGTTTGACCGCTTCGCTCAAGAATGACAAGACGGCCACACCGGCATCTATCTGGGTATGGCCCGCTTCTCGCGCAGCAGGCTGATCTCGTCTCCAGAGTAGCCAAGCTCCTGGAGAATCTCAACGGTGTGCCGGCCCAACATGGGGGCAGGCCGCTGCACCACAGGCGGCGTCTCGGAGAAGGCGAAGGGGGGCGTGCCCTGCCGGAGGGGGCCGTACTCGGGCGACTCGATCTCGAACACCAGGCCGGCGTCCTTCAGCGCGTCGCCTCTGGCGAGCTCCTGAGTCGTTGAAAGCGATGCCACCTTCAGGCCAGCCTCTCGGAGGAGCTGGACCCAGTGCAACGCGTCGTGCTCCTGCAAAAGGCCGGCCAAGGCGGCGGCGATGGCGCTTTCCTGCGGCGCGCCCTCCTCCGGCCAAAGAGAGGCCAGCTCTCGCCTGCCAAGGGCGGCGCACAGCATCCGCCACTGGGCGGGCGTATCGCAGGCAAGGTAGAGCCAGGCGTCGCGGGCACGGTACAGCCTGTGCGTAGCGTCCACGCCCAGGGCCTGGCCGGGGAAGGCCGGCTCGCCTTCCGCCCTTGTGGAGGTCCAGGGCTGGCCGTCTTGGAACAGGAACTCGCCGGCCTGCGCGGCAACGACGGTGTTCATCAGGCAGGTCTCGACGCGCTGGCCTTCCCCCGTACGCTTGCGGTGATACAGGGCCATGACGATGCTCCAGGCGCACAGGATCGCGGCGGCGTAGTCGGAGACGGCGATGCGCAGGAATACCGGCGGGTTGCCTGGGCCGGCCTGGTAGGCCATGCCGCCGCTGCGGGCCTGGAAGAGGGGGTCGAAGCCGGGCGTTCCGGCGTAGGGGCCTTCCGTGCCGTAGGCGGTGACGGTGGAGTAGATGATGCGCGGGTTGACGGCCTTGAGCGTGTCGTAGTCTGCGCCGAGACGCTGGGCGACGCCCTGGCGGTAGTTTTCGACGACGACGTCTGCACGTTGCACCATGCGGTACAGGGCTTCTTTGCCCTCCTGTGTGCGCAGGTTGAGGACGATGCCGCGCTTGCCCCGGTTCCACGACTGGAAGCCGGCGACGATGCCCCGGAAGGCGTCGCCCTCGAAGGACTCCACCTTGTCCACGTGGGCGCCCAGGTCCGCCAGCAGGCTAGAGGTATACGCCCCGGCGATGTACCCCGCCAGGTCAACGATGCGAACGCCTTGGAGAGGAGGGGGCACCTGGCATCAGCTCCCTTGAATGGGTAGAGGTCGCACCCGTATTCGCCCAGGTTCTATGATCACGATGCAGCCTTGCTCCAGATCCATTTGTAGGGGAACCAAGTTCACGAGAAGTAGTTCAATTTGGAGCGCAGGCAAGTATTCAAGGCCGCCCCGGAACAAAATGACCGACGGCCTGGTTGCTGCGCTCAGCGCCAGCAAGGTGCCAAAATCGGTATCTGCTGACACAAGTACCCGTTGCTCTTGGGCTGCGCGATGCAAGATAACAGGGTCTGCGGCCCTGTGCATACGATAGTCACGAGCATCCACTGCATCATGCCCAGCGGCAGTGAGTTCCTTAGCCACACTCAAAGAAAGGGCGACATCAATCAAGAACCGCATGAGGCCATTTTGAAGGCGCCGGCAAGAGGGTGTCTACCCCCCTTGCGGCAACTGGCGGAGGAGCTGAACTCGCTAGGTGCCTCATGAAAAGGGAATGAGCGGCAGCGCCCGTTCCCGCACCGCCTCTGCGGCAAACCGCAAAGCTTCCTTGATATCCTCCGCCTCCAATTCGGGATAGTCTGCAAGGATCTCCGCGGTGGTCATCCCCTCGGCAATCATGCCTACTACCGTCGCCACAGGGATCCTCATGCCGCGAATACAGGGCATGCCGCCCATCTGGTTTGCGTTGACCGTAATGCGTGTGTACTTCATAGCCCCCTCCCTCCTGGTCTGCCTCTCCAGTATGCACCCGTTCTGGCCCCACCGCCAAACGTGGTCCGTTCGCCCTGCGCTAGCCTGCCCTAAGCGAAGCCGAAGGGAAGGGCGCTTTCGTGGTTCGACAAGCTCACCACGAACGTAAAGACGGCTTCTGTCGCCGTTGGCTGTAGCCTACCCCCGCGCCACCGCCTCTGCGATGGCGTTGCCCATCTGGGTGGTGGTCACGGCGCGTTCGCCCGGGGCAAGGATGTCGGCGGTGCGCAGGCCCAACTCCAGGGCCACGTCCACCGCCTGCTCCACCGCCAGGGCCTCCTTGGGC
>JACQUI010000094.1 GCA_016210395.1 Chloroflexota bacterium
CATCATGGCCTGGATCATGGACACCTACAGCATGACCGTGGGCTACTCGGTCCCAGGCGTGGTCACCGGCAAGCCGGTGGAGCTGGGCGGCAGCCAGGGACGGGAGGAGGCCACCGGCAGGGGCGTGGCCATCGTCGCCAGGGAGGCCATGAAGCTCATGGGCAAGCCTCTGCAGGGGGCAAGAGTGGTCATCCAGGGCTCCGGAAACGTCGGCTCCAACGCGGCGCGCATCCTCCGCCAGATGGGCGCAAGGATCGTCGGCATCAGCGACTCCTCGGGAGGCGTCTACCATCCCGAAGGGGTTGACCCGGCGGAGGTGGAAGCATTCCGCGCCGCCGGCGGGCGCTACGCCGACTACCCGCACGACCACGACCACCGCGTCATCACCAACGCCGAGCTGCTGGAGCTTCCCTGCGACATCCTGGTCCCCGCCGCTATCGAACACCAGATCACGGAGAAGACCGCCGCCCGGATACGCGCACCGCTGATTGTTGAGGGGGCAAACGGCCCCACGACGCCGGAGGCCGACGCCATCCTCAAGGAGAAGGGCATCCTCGTCGTGCCGGATATCCTGGCCAACGCCGGGGGCGTCACCGTGTCTTACTTCGAGTGGGTGCAGGGCCTGGAGCACTACTTCTGGGACTTCTCAGAGGTGGTGGCCAAGCTGGAGCGGGTGATGAAGCAGGCATTTGACGAGGTGGCGGCGCTGAGCAAACGGGAAGGCGTGACCATGAGGGACGCCGCGCTCATGCTGGGCGTGCAGCGTGTGGTTGAGGCGTTCAAGCTGCGTGGTGTGTACCCGTAGGGGGGACCGCAGGGCGAGGCCTCGCCCTGCGGTTTGGGTTCGTGGCCTCTTAGGCTGGCACGCGCGAGGCGGCCTTCTTCATCTCTTCCGGGATGGCGGTCATATCCGCGTAGAGCATCTCCCAGATGTGGCCATCGGGGTCCTGGAAGGCGCGCTCGTACATCCAGCCGTGGTCCTGCGCTTCCCTGTATTCGGCGCCGCCGGCGGCCACGGCTTTCCGTATCATCTGGTCCACATCAACCCGGCTATCAAGGGCCAAAGCGAGGATCGCCTCCGCGCTAGTCCTGGCATCGCATACCTGCTTGCCTGGAATGAAGCCCTTGAAGAACCGTTCAGTCAGCAGCATTGCGTAGATGTCCTCACTGACGACCATACAGGCCGCATTGTCGTCAGTGAACACGGGGTTGAACGTGAAGCCCAGCCTCGTGAAAAACGCCATGCTTTTCTTGAGGTCTCTCACCGGCAAGTTCACGAATATCTTCGCGGACATTGGCCACCTCCACCCAACTTCGTATCTTCAGTCCGAAGGAGGCGTATGGCGCCTCCACCCTGGGGCCAGCTCATGGTAGCGCCGTTCCCCTGGCCAGTCAACGGCGTTTTGCTATGGATTGATCTGGTCTGCGAGGCCGCGCCCTGTCAGGAGCCGCTGGGGCATCCGTAGGGCGAGGCAGCGCCTCGCCCTAGGCGTGTGTCGGGTGGAGCGAAGTCTCCACCACCTACACCTTCACCAACCGCATCCCCCTAGGTCCACCAGGCCCGTGTCTGTGAGCTTCATCTCCGGCGGCAGGTCGCGCGGCGTGTATCCGTAGGTTTGCCTCAGAACGAGTCAGCGCGATGGGCGCAACCCGGCCAGTGTGACCGTGACGAGCCGTCGGACTGCGGCCTTGGACGGCAGGCTGCCGGCTGCCGCCAGGGCGTGAAGGCAGTAGCTCGCAAGCTCGTCCGGCGGGACATCATCCCGGAGGTCGCCGGTCTTCGCGCCCTCAGTCAGCAGGCCTTGGACCATGTCGCGAAGCTGTCGCTGCGCTTGGGCGAGGTGCTCGTCCCGATGCAGGAACGCCGCGAGTTCGGCGTCGTGGCCCTCGTGGAGTTGGTGGGAGATGAGGGCGTACGCCTCCAGCACAGCTTTGAGCCGCTCCCCGGCGTTGCCGGCCTGGTCTCGGACTTCGGCGAGATAGTGGAGGTGGCCGGTGATCTGGCGTTCGTGCCAGGCCACCAGGATCGCTTCGACGTCCGAGAAGTATTTGTAGAGTGTGGCGCGTCCGATTCCGGTCTTCTCAGCGATTTGCGACATCGTCACCGACAGCAGCCCGTATTTGGCCGCCAGCGCTGCAGTGGTGTCCAAGATTGCATCGCGTACGTCGCGGCGATGCGCCTCAATCGTCTCGTTCCACAGCTTCGGCATTTGGCATCACCCCAAGATAGTATACACGACGGCGGTGCCGGGACACTTTAGGCTTGACAAAGACGTAGTGTAGTTGACAGTAGACATACTGTATCGTAAAATATCCCTGCAATGCTGGAGGGGCGCTAACCCGAACTTCCAGGCGAGCAGATACGAAAACAACGTTTCTTCTGGCTACATCGAGTTTTTCCAATGCGCCGCGCCTCTGTTATATTCGCAACCGGCGGAATCGTCAAGATGTTGTCTGG
>JACQUI010000097.1 GCA_016210395.1 Chloroflexota bacterium
CGCGCAGGCGCAACAGTACGAGCGGCAGCACCCGCGCCGTGAACCCCAGGAGATGGGCCGCGCCCAAGCCATCGCCCACGCGGCGTGCGGCCTCGCGCGTGACCTCGACGCGCGCGCCGTGGTTGTGTTCACGCGTACCGGGCGCAGCGCACAGCTCGTCTCGCAGGACCGGCCGCCCGTGCCGGTCTACGCCTTCACGGAGCAGACGAGTATTGCACGGCGGCTGGCCCTCTGGTGGGGCGTGGAGCCGAGGGTCGTCACCTTCCCAGACACCACGGATGAGGCGATCATGATGGCGGAGCGGCGCCTGCTCGGGCACGAGGGCCTGGAGCGCGGCGACCGCATCGTCGTGGTCGGGTCCACTCCGGCGGTCGCGAGGGCGCGGACCAACTTCCTCTCCGTGCACCGGCTGGGCCGTCGCTGGGACACGCCGGACATGTGGGAGGACGCGAACACGTAGGGCATCTTCCGACAAGATGGACCCCAACACCACCTCTTGTCGGAGCACCCTATGAACCCTGTCTCCGACTCCCAAACAGGTCTTCCTGTCGATGGTGCAGTGGGTTCATGTCCTTCCGGGCTTGCCGGGCTGGGGACGCGCCGTGCCGCGCGGTTGTGGGGTCGGACGGACGGGCCTTTGCCTCCCGGTCGGCCAGCTTCCATGCCCAGGTGCAAAAGGCGATGTACACCACGATGAACGCGTGAAGGAGCACACCTTCCACCCATTGCTCGTTGCGGGCATCCCAGACAAGCCAGTTCATCCAGCCGTTCCCCATCGCGTACCACCAGAGAACGGTAAGGGTAAGAAGCGAGCCGAACATCCCCGATACAATTGCCAATGAAATGAAGATCGCGCGTTGCATAAGCCGCTCCCGCATCACAATGCTGTGGACCGAATGGGTAGCGCGCCAAATGGGCTCCGCCGCCTCCCACGTCTACTGGCTCCAAGATGGCACGCGCTGCGATAAGCGGTATTCCGCAATGCTGCTAGCCGGGGCTGAGTTTCAGCCTAGGCGCAACGAGGGTCCAGGGATAATCACCTCGCCACTCCCCCGCGGACACAGAGCGGCGGAGGTCATTGCGCCTCCGCCGCTCTGTGACAACGAGGATCAGGCTGCCTTCTCAATGGGCACGCCCACGGAGGAGCCCCACTCCGTCCAGGAGCCGTCATAGTTCCGGGCGCTCCTGTAGCCCAGCAGCTCGTTCAGCACGAACCAGGTATGGCTGGAGCGCTCCCCAATCCGGCAGTAGGCAATGACCTCCTTGTCCGGCGTCACACCCGCGCCTTCATAGAGCCTGCGCAGCTCGTCGGCGCTCTTAAACGTGCCGTCCTCGTTCACCGTCTTGGACCACGGGATGTTGACGGCGCCGGGGATGTGTCCTCCGCGCTGGCTGGTCTCCTGGGGCAGATGGGCCGGTGCCAGCAGCTCTCCCCGGAACTCCTCCGGCGAGCGCACGTCGACCAGCGCGCCTTTCCTGGAGCGGACGTGCTGGGCCACCTGGTCCCGGTAGGCACGAACGCCCTCGTTGGGCTGCTGGGCCCTGTACGTAGCGCGGGAGTGGACCGGGACCTCCGTGGTCAGCGGCCGGTCCTCCGCCATCCACTTGGCGCGGCCCCCGTTCATCAGCCGGACGTCCCGGTGGCCGTAGTATTTGAGCTGCCAGTACGCCCACGCGGCGAACCAGTTGTTGTTGTCGCCGTAGAGGACCACCGTCGTGTCGTTGCCGATGCCGGATTCGGACAGGAGTTCCTCCATGGCCGCCTTGGAGACCAGATCGCGGCGGACGTTGTCCTGGAGCTGGGTCTTCCAGTTCCAGCCCACCGCGCCTGGGATGTGCCCCTGCTCGTACGACGAGGTGTCCACGTCCACTTCCACCAGCCGTACCTTGGGGTCGTTGAGGTGCTGCGCCACCCAATCGGTGCTGACGAGAACGTTGTCCTTTGCGTAGCTTGCCATAGCCCCTCCCTTTGCTCGCTGGCCCTTCCGGCCGGGCGAGAGTCAACCCCCTGGAGAACAGGATGTCCCGCGGGGCGCCGGAGGTCCCACGGGGCTTCACCGGTTGCGCATTGCCATCAGGGAAACCCGACTGCGCCCCTACTAATCCAAAGCGCACTCTGCCCATTACAGGCTCGGATGCTACAGGCGCGCCTTTTGGGGTGTCGATACAGCGAAAGGGCTAATCGTGGACCCCGCCGGGAAATGCCATCCCAGGTCAGCTAGCGTGTGGCCGGCTTCTGGTTTGCCAATTCCAGTACCCTCCCGTATCATGAAACAAGGACTCCATGCTGCCCGATACGCGGGCAGCGGGCCGTCATTTGGAGGCTGAACGCCTGATGGGCAATCGGTGGCTTAAGAACAGCTTTGTGTACCTCCTGGTAATCATTGCCCTGGTGGCAATTGCATTTGCGTTTCTCCCCGGTCTGAACAACACTGAAGAGAAGCCCATCAGCGACGTCTTCGTCCAGGCGCGGGCCGGCAAGGTTGAGAAGATCGTTGTTGAGGGCGACCGCGTCAACTACACCACCACGGACAGTGGTACGTTCCACGCCCGCAAGGAGCCCGGCTCCAGCATCATGGAG
>JACQUI010000098.1 GCA_016210395.1 Chloroflexota bacterium
CCATTGACGAGGTGCGCCGCCGCTTCATCATCCCCCTCTGGAACTGCTACTCCTTCTTCGTTACGTATGCGAATCTGGACGGCTACAACCCCAGGACATCGCCCAGGGTGCAGCCCGCCTCGGACATGGACCGCTGGATCCTCTCCGAGCTGCACCAGCTTACCAGCGACGTGACCAGGTATCTGGAGGACTACGACCCCGCCAGCGCCGCGCGCCGCGCCGAGGAGTTCGTGGACAGGCTGTCCAACTGGTACATCCGGCGAAGCCGTCCCCGCTTCTGGAAGCCTGTGCAGAGCGCAGCCGGGGCACATGACGCCGACCTGGACAAGCTCTCCGCCCACCAGACGCTGTACACCTGCCTGGCAACCCTGGCGAAGCTGCTGGCGCCTGCCATGCCCTTCCTGGCCGAGGAACTGTACCAGAATCTGGTGCGTTCCGTGGACAGCACCGCGCAGGAGAGCGTGCACCTGGCGGACTGGCCCCAGGCCGACGCCTCCCTCATTGACGAAAGCCTTTCCGAGGGCATGAGGCTTGCGGTGCGCGTCGCCAGCATGGGCCGCGCCGCCCGCAGCAAGGCAGGGATCCCTGTTAGACAGCCACTTGCAATTGCGGTTGTGAGTGTTCCTAGCGAGGAGGAACATAACAATCTCCCATACATCAAGGCGCTTGTTGAAGACGAACTGAACATCAAGCAAATCAAAGATGTTCGGGAGATTGGAGGGGCGTTTCAAGTTCAGTTGAGACCTAACCTACCTTTGCTAGGCCCCAAGTACGGTCGGCGGATACCCGAGATCCAAAAGGCTTTAAGTAGCATAGATAAGACGGATATCGCCCTGCGGGTTGAGCGAGGACAACATGTGAACGTGGGGGACTTCACATTGCTGCCGAGCGAATTGCTAATCACGTGGACACCAGCGGAAGGCTACGCTCTGTCGTCGGAAGTCGGCTACGTTGTGGCCGTGGACACGCGCGTCACGCCGGAGCTTGCCGACGAGGGACTGGCGCGGGAGCTGGTGCACCGTATCCAGAACATGCGCCGCTCCGCCGGCTTCGACATCGCCGACCGCATCACCGTCTGGTACGAAGGCGGCGCCAACATCAGCCGCGTGGCCCAGAAGCACGCTGACTACATCAAGGCGGAGACGCTTACCGTAGACCTGTGCCAGGGCTCACCTGAGGCAGACACGTACGTGGAGGAGCAGGACGTGGAAGGCGTGAAGGTGCGCCTGGGGGTGAGGAGGGGGTAGCACGAAGCGACGCGCATCGCACACCCAACTAACGAGGTGACCGATGGGACCTAAAGAGCTGGCGACCTCCAACGAAATCCTGCGGGGCCTTGTTGGCTCGACTGTTCATGGCGTCTCTGTGAAGGCGCAGGACGACCGGGATGAGATGGGCATCTGCATTGAGCCGCCGGACTACGTGGTTGGCTTGAACACTTTTCAGCAGTACGTGTATCGGACCCAGCCGGAAGGCGCTCGCAGCGGCCCGGGCGACCTTGATCTTGTCATCTACAGCCTGCGCAAATACGTGAGACTTGCCGGTTCTGGCAATCCGACGGTAATCCTGCTCCTGTTTGTCCCTGAGCAGGAGCTTGTTGTGAAGACGCCGCTTGGGGACCGCCTGCGGGCCGCGTCCCCACTGTTCGCCTCGCGAGAGGCAGCCGCCAGGTATGTCGGCTATTTGCAGAGCCAGCGAAGGCCACTGATTGGCGAGGGCGGACGCCGCAACCTCCCCAACCGGCCGGAGTTGGTTGCGCAATATGGCTTCGATACAAAGTACGCGGGCCACATGGTGCGCCTGGGTTTTCAAGGCATCGAGTTCCTGCGGACCGGCCGCCTGACCTTGCCCATGCCTGAGCCGGAGCGTACTTATGTGCGCGACGTGCGCCTGGGCAAGTACTCGCTCCCTGCGATTTTGAAGCAGGCGGAGGACCTTGAACGCCAACTGCAGGAGCTAAGTGCGACCGCTCCGCTTCCTGAGCGACCGGACTGGGCGAAAATCAACCAGATGCTCTATGAAATGCACATGGACTACTGGGCAGGGAAACGCTAGGCCCGCGTTGCTCCTATCTCCGCTTCCTCTTCGCTCCCCTGCGCCGGCACGACATGGAGATGGAGGCCAAGGGCCTGTATGACTTTCAGGACTGTGGCGAACTGAGGAGGGTCTTGCGTGAGCAGCCCCAACTCTTGAGGGATTTGAGGCAACCCCTTGGCTTCAGCGATTGCCTTCACTATCCAAACCACGAGCCTGGGGTCGCACTCTTCCAGGGCCATTTCCTCAAAGGCTGCTTCAAGATGGCCGGCCATGTCTTCCGGGGTCTTCAAGTAGTCCAAGATGTTCCAGGGTGTTGTCTTCACCTTAGCCATGTTCACCCTCCTCCCGCAGTTCGCGCCATGTCCCGCGCCATTTGAATGTCTCGTTCCTGTGTAGTCTTGTCGCCGCCAGCCAGCAAGATGACAAACGTTTGTCCATGTTGCACGTAGTAAACGCGGTAGCCTGGCCCATAGTCAATTCAGAGTTCTGACACGCCCTCCCCCACCGGTCGTACGTCGCCGGGATTGCCCTGAGCAAGGCGAAGGATGCGAGTGTTGATGCGCTTCCGTGCCCGCCGGTCGCGAAGGTTATTGAACTAGCGGGCAAACGCCTCAGTCTGACGAATCTCAACCACTTCACGATAGTACGCGATAAGGCGCTTAGAGCTAAAGGGCCATGCCCCAGACGCAGGAGTCCAGCAGCAACCTCAACTGGCAGACTCGACGAACATCGGCGTAACGCGCTCATTGCCGACGACCCGCGTTGCGTACACCAGGCACGCCTGGATATCCTCGCGCTCCAACCACGGGTACCCTTCCAGTATCTCCTCGGGGGTCCCTCCCGCGGCCAGCATGCCAAGGACGTGCTCTACGGCAAGCCGTCTCCCCCGGATGATCGGCTTTCCGCCAAAGATCTTCGGGTTCACTGTGATCCGCTGAAGGAGCTTTTCCTCGTCCATCTTCTGCCTCCGCCAGGATGACGCTGCACTGATATGCCCCCATTCTAGCAGGATAGAGAGGTATGGCGCAGGAAGCAGTCATGGATCGCCCGTTTGTGCCCACACGCGCAGTCCCCCATCGTGCCATCCGCCCCGCAAATGCTGTACCATACGTACCAACACACCCGTGGAGGCGCGACATGCCGCTGGACCCTCAGGCCCTCGCAGTCATCAAGGCGCAGGAGGCCGCCGGCGAGCTTCCCATCCATACGCTGACGCCTGCCCAGGTCAGGGCCATGCGACACAGCAGGCCCGTGGCCAAAGGCCCGGAGGTCGCCCGCGTGTATGATCGCACGCTCCCCGGCCCCGCCGGCGACATCCCCATCCGCGTCTACGTCCCCGCCGGCCGTGGCCCGTTCCCCTGCCTTGTCTACTACCACGGCGGCGGGTGGGTCGTCGGCACGCTGGACATGTCCGACGGCACGTGCCGCCACCTGTGCGCCGGCGCTGGGTGCGTCGTCGTTTCCGTGGACTACCGCCTGGCTCCCGAAGCCAAGTTCCCCTTGCCCGCCGAGGAGTGCTACGCCGCCGCCCAGTGGGTGCACCAGAACGCCGTTACCCTGGGCGTGGACGCCCGGCGCATTGCCGTGGGCGGCAGCAGCTCCGGCGGCAACCTGGCCGCTGCGGTGGCGCTCATGGCCCGGGACAGAGAGGCCCCGCCGCTGGTCTACCAGCTTCTCGTCTATCCCGTCACCGATTGCAGCTTCGACACCCGCTCCCACAGGGAGAACGGCAGCGGCTACATGCTTACGCGGGACAGCATGGCCTGGTATTGGGAGCAGTACCTGCGCAGCCCCGCCGACGCCAAGGACCCCTACGCCGCGCCGTTGCAGGCCGATAACCTGGGCCGCCTGCCGCCCGGGTTGGTCATCACCGCCGAGTACGACCCCCTGCGCGACGAGGGAGAGGCCTATGCGCGCCGCCTCCAGGAAGAAGCAGGCGTTCCGACCGAGTACACCTGCTACCCCGGCATGATCCACGGCTTCTTCGGCATGCACGAGACCATTGACAAGGCCCGCGAGGCTATTGCGGAGGCAACGCAGGCGCTGCGGGCCATCTTCCGCGCGTCGTAGAGGTCTTGCCCGCTGGTAGGGGAAGGCAGCAAGGGGCAGGGTCTTTCGGTTCTCCCTGCACACACCCATTCGTGAGCAGGTCGGACCACGAACGCGCCCTTCGACAAGCTCAGGGCGAACGGGAACCCTAACCTATGTTTGCGAGCACCGCAAGACCCTGTAGCAAGGGGTGGGTCGCCGGGTCCATCACCTTGATGTGGGCGTCTCGCGCAGTGGCGTTTTACCCAGACCTGTGCGCATTAGGGTTGCGGAAGACATAGACCTCCGCCGCTCATAGGTCTCTGTCCCGCTACTTACTCCATCCCCAGCGCCCGTTCATGAGAAATTCAGGGCGTCGCCTTGCCTGTTCAGGTGTTTTTCAGGGCGCCCAAAGTACCGTCCAAAGATAGCGTAGATGCTAAAGCATCAACTAGCGGAGCAGGCGCACTATGCCGCGAAGCGCAACGGGGTCAACGTGACGCGCGTTGACAGGCGGGGTTGCAGCCGATATAGTACCGCTGCTTGCTGGCAAGTATGCCAAAAAACGGCGCGAGGTCGGCCAGAAATGGTAAGTAGCGGTACAAGGAGGTGTGGTGATGGTTGGAAAAGCAACAACGCAACATACCGTAGTGGCTATTGAAAAATTCCGCTACTTGGCTGCCATTGTGCAGTCATCGGAAGATGCCATCATCGGTAAAGACCTGGACGGCATTGTCACAAGCTGGAACCCCGCCGCGGAGAAAATGTTTGGGTACACCGAGAGAGAGGCCGTGGGCCAGCCCGTCTCCATCATCGGCGTGCAGGGACGCGACAATGAGTTCATGGAGATCATCGAAAAGGTCAAACAAGGCATACGGATAGAACGCTACGAGACCCAGCGCAGGCGGAAAGACGGGACGCTGGTGGATGTGTCGGTCACGGCCTCTCCTGTCATGGATGAAGAGGGAACGCTGATAGGGCTTTCGGTCATTGATAGGGATATCAGGTCCCAGAAGCAAGCTTCTCAGTACGCGCAAAGCCTGGCGGCAATCGTGCAGTCCTCTGAAGACGCCATCATCGGCAAAGACCTGGATGGGGTTGTCACAAGCTGGAACCCCGCCGCCGAAAAAATGTTCGGGCACACTGAGAAGGAGGCCGTAGGCAGGTCCATTTCCATGATCAGCGTCAAGGGCGACCTTGGCCTTGGCGAATATAAAGAGGTCATCGAAAAAGTCAGGAGCGGGATAAAGGTCGAACGGTACGAAACTCAGCGGAGACGGAAGGACGGGACGTTGGTAGACGTCTCGGTGACGATGTCTCCTGTGCGGGATGAAAAAGGGATTGTGGTAGGGCTTTCGGCAATTGAGCGGGACATCACATCCCAGAAGCAGGCTTCGCAGTATGCCCGGAGCCTGATCGAGGCCTCCCTGGACCCGCTGGTCACCATCAGCCCGGACGGCAAGATCACGGACGTCAACGAGGCGACCATCAAGGTCACCGGCATCTCGCGGGAGAGGCTGATAGGGACCGACTTCTCCAACTATTTCACCGAGCCCGGGAAGGCGCGGGAAGGCTACCAGTTGGTCTTCTCCAAGGGAACGGTCACGGACTACCCGCTGACCATCCGTCACAACGATGGAAGGCTAACGGACGTCCTGTACAACGCCTCGGTGTACAAGGACGTGACGGGCAGCGTGCTGGGCGTCTTCGCCGCAGCGCGTGACGTGACATCGCAGAAGCAGGCTTCGCAGTATGCCCGGAGCTTGATTGAGGCCTCGCTGGACCCGCTGGTCACCATCAGCCCGGACGGCAAGATCACGGACGTCAACGAAGCCACTATCAAGGTCACCGGCGTCGACAAAGAGAAGCTTATCGGCGCAGACTTCGCCAACTATTTCACGGAGCCCGGGAAGGCGCGGGAAGGCTACCAGCTGGTTTTCTCCAAGGGAACGGTCACGGACTATCCGTTGACCATTCGCCACAGCGATGGAATGCTGACGGACGTTTTGTACAACGCCTCAGTGTATAGCGACGTCGCAGGCAGCGTGCTGGGCGTCTTCGCCGCAGCGCGCGATGTGACTTCGCAGAAGCAGGCTTCGCAGTATGCCCGGAGCCTGATCGAGGCCTCGCTGGACCCGCTGGTCACCATCAGCCCGGACGGCAAGATCACGGACGTCAATGAGGCAACCATCAAGG
>JACQUI010000101.1 GCA_016210395.1 Chloroflexota bacterium
CAACATGTGCCGTGCACTGCCTCACTTATCACTACCAGTATCGTTAGATTAGCACATATCCGTAGCGCTGGCTTCTGTCCAGCCACTTGCTTTTGCGTGACAACTGCTGCCGTCTAGTACGTACCTGTGAAGACGGCTTCACCAGCAAATGTATAAACGCCACCTCCGATGTCCACTGGGACCATACAAGCGGTCCAGGCGCCGCTGGCATCTTCCATTTTTTCAAGCTTATTAGTGGCGCTGGTGACCTGCCAGGAGCCCGCGTCGCAAGCTGGGCCGGTAGCAATATTGCCTGTCACATCAGCCTCAAAGGCGACCGTTGCCGTTGAGTTCTTGCCCCCGTCCACAGTCAGGACACCGGTTACATGACCATAGACGATGTTGGCGCTAGCGTCCACCCAGTACGTGAAACTCTCCTGGGCCACAATAGGACGGCCTATGAGTCTATCCCACTCTTCGTCTTCTCGAAACGCGCTTGTGATAATTCCGGCGTACGTGGCAGTGCCGCTCACAAGACCTGTCGTAGGATCGAACGCTGTGGTGGTCCGGGCAACGGCCACCACATTTGCGCGCATCTCCATGCTCCTAGTGTCCTCTTCCTCATCCTCGTGATCCTTGGCCAGGGCAGGAAACGAGAAAAGGAGCAGGAAGACCAGGGCTGACAGAAGGACAGCAATCAATTTGCTCATGATGGGAGATTCCTCCTTCGTACGGTCTTGACACAGGCTTCAATGCTCTGCAAGGTGGGTATCAGCATCGGTGTGGTCCGCTGATACTGTGGATAGTCGGAAAACATTTTCGGAAAGAAAACTCTGTCTTGCACTACTACATGCAGCACGTCTAGGAACACCCATAGTGGAGCAGCAATCAGCAAGGCGGTAGACCTAGTTGCCATGGTAAGCGCCACCATCCCGAAGGTGTACCAGAGCACACCTGGATGCCGGGTGAGCGCATATGTGCCTGTCGTAACAAGCTGATTGGAAGAGCCTGCTTCTGCATACGTCTTCTTTGTAGGTAGCTCAAAGAACAGAGAATAGGCCAGAAGGGCCGCGAAGAGTGGCAGAGTCACATACCCTGCGCCAACGGCCCAGGCCGGCAGCGGAAATCGTTGTGGACTGAACACAGCGACAGCGAGAGCCAGGCCATGAAGCGCCAGAAAAAGGACTGCTACCATTGCCTTAACTCCGGTTACTCTTTTGACCGCAACAAAATCAAACAAGAAGCCCACCCCGTATGCGCCGGTTCCCAGCAGGACCGCCGCCAGCACTGCCGTATTCCCAGATAACCCAACGGTAGCGAGCAGCGCGGGGTTCCCTCCTTATCGAATCCATGCTCCAATTGTCGCTAAAGACGGCGTAGGCGACATGCGCAAAACTACGTATGTACGGGTATGGAGATAGGCAACGCTGCGTATAGGCTGGGTATCACCAGCCTTGTTCCCATCATACCGCCACCGTTCCCTTTCGTGCGGGCCTTTCGTAGAACTTTCGGGCAAGAAGGGGGTAACTCCTAGATCAGGGAGCGAGACTGGCCGCCGTCCACATTAATGCAAGCGCCTGTGATGAGATCGGCCTGGATGGAGGACAGGAAGGCGACTGTTGCGCCGATAGGCTCCGGCCAGCCGAAGCGGCCCATGGGCAGGTTGTGGCGCACGAACTCATCCACGACCTCTTTGGTGTTGGTGCGTTGAAAGCGGTCCCACCCGCCGCCTGGGAATGCGATGGAGCCGGGGGCGATGGTGTTGACAGTGATGCCATCGGCGGCTACCTCGATGGCCAGGTGCTTGGAGAAGGCAATGAGGGATGCCTTGGCGGTCATATACGTGAGCCCGCCGCCATACTCACGACCGTAGATGGAAGATATGCTGATGATGCGGCCCCAGCGGCGCGACTTCATGGATGGGAGGCACAAGCGGACCAGGCGGATGCCGGAGAAGAGGCTGAGCTGGAGCGTCGCGTTCCAGGCGGCGTCGTCAGCAGAGTCGAAGTCCCGCCCTGTGGAGCCGCCCACGTTGTTCACCAGCACGTCCACCGGGCCCAGCGCGGCAGTCGTTTCCTGGTGGATGCGCTCTGCGCCTTCCTGTGTGGTGACGTCCGCCGCTATGCCTATGGCCCTGACCCCAAGGGCGGCTATCTCGGCGACTGCGTTGTCCAGGGCCTCTTGACCTCTGGCGCAGATGGCAACGTTGCACCCTTCTTTCGCGAGGGCTATGGCGGCCTGCCTGCCGAGGCCGCGGCTGCCTCCTGTCACCAGGGCTGTCTTACCGGTTAGCCCCAGGTCCATAGACTGCCTCCATCAAGTGATTCAGAATCAGTCATACTGGCTTTCAGCGCCAAGGGGGACGCTTCTAGAGGACACACCCAGACTCCCGTTACGGGCCATGCCCTCTGCGCGCCTGCTGAAGGCCATTCTCGTGAGAACTGGCAGATTGTGAAAAGCCCACCAGGGCGAACGCCGCTGGTGGGCTTGTGGTTGCGCCTGCAAGAGAAGAGGTCGTGCGCCTACCGGCCTTCCACTTTCACGGGATTGCGCAGCACGCCGATACCGGTAATCTCGATCTCGATGACATCGCCGTGCTTCACGTTTTGCGGCACGCCGTCGGTGCCCATCCACAGCACGTCTCCCGGGTAGAGGGTGAGGTATTGGCTCATCTTGCTCATGTAGTGGGCTATGCCGAAGATCATGTTGTTTGTCCGGAAGTTCTCCACCTCTTTGCCGTTGACGCGCACCAGGGTGCGCATGGCATCCAGGTTGACGTCCGTCTCAATCCAGGGGCCCATGGGCTTGAAGGTATCGGCGTTCTTGGAGCGCCACATGGTGCGGTCGGCGGCCTGCCAGACACGCTCGCTGAAGTCGTTGCCGATGGAGTAGCCCAGGATGTAGTCCCAGACCTTGTCCTCCGGGATGTGCTTGCCTTGCTTGCCAATGACCACTACCAACTCGCCCTCGTATTGGGTCCGGTCGTTGGCGTCCTTTGGGATGATAATCGGCTCCTCATGAGCGATGAGCGCGTTGTTGGCGCGGTAGCCGACATCGGCCTGCTGTGGGATCTCGCCCGGGCGGCCCGTGATGGCCGCCATGCGGGTGACGTGGTCGCGGTAGTTGACGCCGGCGGCATAGAAGGTGGGAGGAACGACCGGCACCAGCAGCTTGACGCTCCTGAGCGGCAGAGGGCTTCCGTTGCGGCGATACCTGCTGAAGGGGCTTCCCGCTACCGGCTGGACCTGAGTTCCCTCAATGATACCGTAGGACACTTTGCCATTGGCCTGGAAACGACACCAGCGCATAGTCCTTCTCCTTTTTCCACGCTTTGACTGAAGCAGGGCAACTATACCACACCGTTGGGGGAATCACGACTGTTACCATGCCGTTCCCAGCACGCTATAATGCACCCACCTTGTGTCCAGGAGTGAACGAATGGCTGATACTACGAAGCGGATCGGCGTCTCGGTGGCGGGTCAGGACACCAAAGAGGTGCTGGCCCGTATCCGGCACATGGAGGAGATGGGTATCCAGGCGGCGTGGCTCACCACGGGCGGCGCAGGCCGCGACGGCCTGGCGGTCTTTGCCGCCGCAGGGGCCCAGACGCACCGGATCATGCTGGGCACGTCAATCGTCCCGCTATGGCTCAGACACCCCATTGCCGTGGCCCAGCAGGTCCGGGTCATCGCAGAGCTGGCGCCCGGCCGCTTCCGCCTGGGCATAGGGCCCAGCCATCAAGCCGGCATGGAGCGGCTCATCGGGACCGACTTCAAAGCGCCCCTCGGACACCTGCGGGAGTACGTGCAGGTCCTCAAGCCATTGCTCCAGGAGGGACAGGTGGACTTCGACGGCAGCTACTACCACGCCCACGCGCAGTTGGGCGCGAAGTACGACGTGCCGGTCATGGCGTCCGCCTTGCGGCAGCGCTCCTTTGAGCTGTGCGGCGAAGAGGCCGACGGCGCAATCACGTGGCTCTGCCCCGCGCCGTACGTGCGCGACGTGGGGTTGCCCGCCCTGGGGCGGGGCGCAACGGCGAAGGGCAGGGCCACACCGCCCCTGGTGGCCCATGCCCCCGTGTGCGTCCACGACGACCCGGCTGAAGCGCGGGCCGCCATGCGCGAGCAGATGGGCAACTATCCATCGAACCGCTTTTACACCGAGATGCTGGCGGCGGCCGGCTATCCTGAAGTGATGGAGACAAAGGCCTGGAATGACCGGATGATTGACGGCGTCATGTTCCACGGGAACGAAAGAGAGGTGGAGCGAAGGCTGAGGGAGATGCTTGCCTCTGGCGCAAGCGAGATCGTCGTGTCGCCCGTGCTGGCTGGACAGGACAGGCCGGCGTCGCTGGAGCGGACGTTGCGCCTTCTAGCGAAGGTCTCGGCGTCAATCTAGCTACGGAAAACTCCTTAGGCAAAATAGGAGAAAAGCCCCATGCCTGGACAAGGGGTGTCGCGTATACTAGGAAAGACGCTGCATCGTTGTTGCAGGAAGGGTGCGCCCAGGCTGAGGAGGTCGAAGCATGGTTGAGACCCCCCCAAAGGCTTACAAGGTTGACTCCATGACGCTGGCGCAGCTCGAGATCTACGCCAAGGAGCTGCAAGAGCATTTCCAGAGGGAGCGGACGCTGCGGCAGGAGCTCGAAACACGGAACAGGGAGCTTGAGCAGCGCTTGATGGAGCTTACCGCGCTCAACCAGCTCTTCCAGCGGTATTTGGAGGAACGTTCCACCGTGTTGGATGCCTTGCAGACTCTCGTCGGCAGCCTCTCGCAGGTCTCCGGCGAAGCGAGCAACATCCTTTCCAAAGTACGCTCGGAAAAGGGCCAGCTCTTGACGCCCCTGGAAGCTCGAAAGCGGACCCATCTCCTTGACGGGCATGAGGACATCGCCGACATGGGATAGGTCTGCCCTGCGCAACCACAGTCCACCGTTCAAACGCAAGACAGCCGTCTCACCTGAGGCGGCTGTCTTGCTCTCACTGCTCCTGGGCATCGCCTAGGTCAAAATTAGTCTAGGCAAAGACCCAGGCGGACCACCCCAGCCTCTGTCTAGAACTCAAATGGAACGCCCACGCCGTGCTTTACCGCTTCCTGGTAGACGTACTGCGCGGTCGCCACGTCCTCTACCGAGAGGCCCACGCTCTTGAACAGCGTCATCTCCCTGGAGTCGTCGCGACCGCTCTTACGGCCCAAGACGAGGTCGCCCAGGTCACCGTAGATACGGTCCCTGGAGAAAGCGCCCTCTTGCATGGGGACCAGCAGGTCGCCGGCCTCGGCCAAACAGGCAGAGGTCAGGTCGCACACGACCTTAGAGCAGCGCGTCACCGACGCAGTGTCCATTTCCCGGGCGTCGGGAGCATGGGAGCCGGCGGAGTTAATGTGCACGCCTGGCTTGAGCCACGAGCCGCTGATGATGGGGCTGGCCGAGGTTGTGGCCAGGGCAAGCACGTCCGCCTGCTCGACGACTTCACGTGGAGACCGGACAACCTCTACGGCGATACCCAACTCTCGGGTCATGTCCTCCGCAAAGGCGCGCTGTCGCTGGGGGTTGCCCGCGGAGCAGCAGAGGGCCTTCTTGATGGGCCGTACGGCGCAGATGGCGGCAAGCTGTGTCCTGGCTTGCACGCCCATGCCCAGGATGCCGGCCACCGAAGCGTCGTTTCTGGCCATGTACTTGGTAGCGACGCCGGAAACTGCGCCCGTGCGTATGGCGGTAATGTAGCCGCCCTCCATGATGGCCAGGGGCTGGCCGGTTTCCGGGTCGAGGAGCGTGATGGTGGCCAGGATAGTGGGAAGGCTGTGCTTTGAGGGGTTGTTGCGGTAGACGGTCACGTTTTTGATGCCGAATGCGCCGGTCCCCTTCACATGTGCAGGCATGAAAAGCGCCAAGCCCGCCCTTTCCGGATCCGGCATGGCAATGCGCTGAGGCATCTGCACGGAACCGCCGGCGAGCTCTGCAAAGGCGCGTTCCATGATGGCGATGGCCTGCTTCATGTCCAGCAAGCTTTCCACGTCCTTCCGGTTGAGCAACAGCGCCACGTGTGTCCTCCCAGGCTGTGTCAGGCCGTGAAACGGGTCCGGCAGTAGCGGAACGCGGGCTGCTGCCGCAGCCCTGTGCGCATGGGCGAAATGCATGGGGGATGCTTCGCGAGGCAGTCGCAGGGGACAGCCAATGTGTTCTGACCACCTCGCTCTAGCATGACAAAAGGGCCTTCGCCCCGATTGCTCCTCTGCCCCAGGCTCTGCGCAGTACCGTATGCCCGAATGTCCGTATGTCCGTGACCTTCCTACCCCGGCTGCACTTCAACCGCGTTCATCACGCAGGCAAGCATGCTGTAGTACCCGATAAGGGTGGTGAACTGCACCAGCCCCTCAAGGCCAAAGCGGCCCAGCGCCGCCTGGTAGGTCTCCTCTGAGATGCGGTTGGCGCGCAGCAGCTCCCGTACGAAGCTGATGACCTGGGCCTCCGCGGGAGGGAGGCTGGAGACGCCCTTGCCGCCCTCCACGACCGAGATTACGTCCTCAGCCACGCCTGCCTGGCGGGCAAGGGGAATATGGGCAGAGAGCTCGTAGGCGCACTCGTTCTCGCGGGCAGCAGCGATGATGGTAAGCTCGCGCACGTCGGGCGCAAGGGGCGAGTCGAAGCGAACAGCGGACCCGGCATGTGCGGCGCGCCTGGCCACCTCCGGCAGGTGGAGCAGCGCCTGGAACGGACCGGCGAGGCGCCCGCCGCGGCTGGCCGCGATGTCATCGAATGCCGACTGTTGCTCAGGCGACAGGCCGTCCTTGGAAGCAATCAGGGGAATGCGGGCGCCCTGGCCGTGGTAAGGGCGGAGCTCCGCCTCCGGCTGGGCGCCCTTTCGGGGCTTGATGGGCAGATCGATAGGAGTGTCGCCGGGCACCTCGAAGGCATTCATGACGCAAGCGAAGATCTGGTAGAAGCCAACCGTGGCGGTCAGCTCCATGACGCCCGGCACGCCAAACTTCGCGGCCATCTTCTTGAAAAGGGGGCTGGGAACGCGGTGCGTCCTTAGCAGGCTGCGGACGTACTGCACCACCTGCGCCTCTTCTTCGGCAACCCCGGTCAACGCCTTGTTGTGGCGCACCGCCTCGATGGCCGCTTCGCTGACGCCTGTCCGCTTGGCTCCCGGCTCGTGGGCGAACCACTCGTAGAGGCAGTCCCACTCCCGAGCGGCGGCGATGATGGCAAGCTCCCGCGCTGCCGGAAAAGGCGAAGCCAACCGCATGGCGGCGCCGATGCTGGAGACACGTCTTGCCAGCTCAGGGCAATAGAACAGCACTCGCAGCGGGCCGACCACGCGCCCGTTGTAGGTGGCAACCACCTCGTCGTACGCGTAGTGGTACTCCTGTGCGACTTGCTCTCTTGTCGTGATTGGCGTGACGCGCATGCAGTGCCTCTTTTCGCTGTTTCAGTTAGCCATTATGGTAACGCTTCACAAGTTGCCTTGCGTCAACTGCGGCATCACCGAGTTCCTTAGTACGGGCTCTTTGGATCAACCAGGTAGAGCAGTGGCTGGCCGGACACAAAGCGCTCCAGGTTCTCCTCGAACATGCGGGCCTGCCGCTCCTCCAGGCGCACCGTGCGGCCTGCGCGGTGGGAGGTCATAATCACGTTGGGCATATCCCACAGAGGACTTTCTTGCTCCAGCGGCTCGTTGGTGAAGACATCCAGGCCGGCGCCGGCGATGGTCCCTTCCTTCAGCGCACGTATCATAGCAGGCTCGTCAACCACCTCGCCGCGCGCCACGTTGATGAGGTGCGCCGTGCGTTTCATGGCATGAAGCTCGCGCTCAGCAATGAGCTTGTCCGTTTCCTTGGAGAGAGGGACGCTCAAGACTACGAAGTCGCTCTGCGCAAGCAGGTAGGGCAAATCCGCCGGGGGCAGCAGCTCGTCAACGCCCTCGACAGCTTTCTGGCGTGATGAGGCGCTGCGGCGGATGGCCAGCACGCGCATGTCGAAGCCGCGCGCCATCCGCGCCAGATGCCTGCCAATTGCACCCAGGCCGACGATGCCAACCGTGCGGCCGCCCATCTCATCCACGTCCGGCGTGGGCCGCCACTTGCGCTGCCGGGCGTTGTCCTCGAAGCCCTTCATGTTTTTGGCAAGCATGAGCAGCATCATCATGGCGTGCTCGGCGACGGGCGCTGCGTTGGCCCCTGCCAGGCTGGTGACGGGAATGCCCGCCTCAATGATGCCGCTGCCTTTCATGTGGTCCACGCCCGCGCTCCACGCCTGCACCCACTTCAGGCGGGGCGTCCACCTGACCGAGCCGTGGGGCAGGCCCATGCAGATGATGACGTCCGCCTCGGCGAAAAATGGGGCCATTTCCTTGGGGCCGGTGGCTTCGGCCTTGGGGCCGCTTTCGTAGACCTCTCGAAACTGCGTCCACATCTCCCGTGGAAGCTGCTGCGCCTTGCCTACGCGCGGGTTGGCGTTGAGCTTCGCCACGTAGTCGCGGCTCATGGGAGAGGTGATCAGGATGTTGGGCTTGTCCAAGTAGCGACCTCCTGCAACTGGCCTGACCTGCAACCCCAAGATACAAGATAGAGGGAGTGTGGGTCAGGGCAACGGAATGATAGAATAGCACACGGCATTTGCCCTGAGCATACTCATTCATGCGTCATGTCCCCTGAAAGGAGCAACCGGCATCGTGAACCAGCAGAAGATTCGGGTCGGCATCATAGGAGCGGGAGGGAACTTCCGCGACAGGCACATCCCTGGATTCAAGGCACTGAAGAACGTGGAGCTCGCAGGCGTGGCCAACCGCAGCCGCGAGTCCAGCGAGCGCGCCGCCAAGGAGTTCGGCATTGCCGAGGTCTATGACTCCTGGCTGGACCTGATGGAGTCGGACGACATTGACGCCATTGCCATAGGCACGTGGCCCTACATGCATTGCCCCCTGGTGCTGGCAGCGCTGGAAAACAATAAGCATGTCCTCACCGAGGCCCGCATGGCCCTGAACGCCCAGGAGGCGCGGACCATGCTGGATGCCTCTCGAATATCGCCCCACCTGGTGACCATGATCGTGCCCGGCCCGATGACGCTGTCCATAGACCCCATGATCTTCCGCCTGCTGGAGAGCGGCTACCTGGGAGACGTGCTGTCGGTGGAGCTGAACCTGGCGGGCCGGAGCTTTGTGGACCGGAACGCCCCGCTGGCGTGGCGGCACGACGCTGCGCTGAGCGGCTACAACATCCTGAACATGGGCATCTGGTCGGAAATCCTCATGCGCTGGCTTGGGCCGGCCAACAAAGTCATGGCGATGACCAAGACCGCGGTGAAGCAGCGCAAGGACGCTACAGGCAGATTCAGGGCTGTGACCGTCCCCGACCACGTGGACATCCTTGCGGACATGGCATGCGGCGCTCAGGCCCATCTGCGATTCAGCGCAGTGACAGGCCTTGGCCCCAGCAACGAGGTGTGGCTGTTCGGCAGCGAGGGGACGCTGCGGATTGACACGCAGGCGTTGAAAATCTACGGCGGCAAGCGCGGCGAAAAGGAGCTTGCGCCCATCCCCGTTGCCGAGGAGTTGATCGTGAAATCGGTCGCGCCTGGACTGCCGCCGGGATGGCGTGTTGAGGAGGAGTTCATCAACGCCATCCTCGGCAAGGAGCCGGTGAGGAACACCACCTTCGAGGACGGCGTGCGCTACATGGAGTTTACCGAGGCGGTGTCGCGAAGCGCCCAGGAGGGGAAGGCGATCTCGCTGCCCCTATAGCCATTCTGTTGGCTATGGCGCACTGATAGCCATGATTTGTAGGGGCGTCCCGATGGACCGGGACGCCCCTACGTTCGTTTGCAGGTTTTCGTTGAGCCGCGTTCTCCCTTGTCTCTCCGGCGTTGGGTCATACATCCCAAGACGCTACGGCTCAGCAGCTTTCACCAGTGGCGCCTGCGCCTTCTTCGTGGGCGGATTTGCCATAAGGATGAGCCACATGGACACGAAGCACAGGACTCCGAACACCAGCAGGGGCACCCTGTACGTGCCTGCCCGCACGAAGACCGCCGCTGCAAAGAAGGGGAGGACCAGGTTGAAGAGGCTGCTGATAGGGGACATGGCCCCCTGGATGCTAGCGAAGTTGCGGCGGCCAAAGAGGTCGGCGCGCAAAGAGTTGGGCAGCGACGACAGACCGCCCCAGACGATGGAATAGGGCACCCACAGCAGCGTGATCTGGGCGACGCTGGTGGCAAAGGCCATCACGGCCAGGCACACGCCCATGACGGCTAGCGATCCCGCCATGATTTTCTGCTTGCTGATGGAGTCGCCGATCCAGCTTAGGAAGACGCGGCCCGGCGCACTGAACACCCCCTGCACCACGAAGAGAAAGCCGGCTTGGGCCGCCGTTCCGTGCAGCTCTTTTTCTACCAGCGGAAAGGCATTCATACCCATTGCGGTGGTCAGGGCGGTGCGGATGCTCACAGAGATGGCGAAATACCAGAAGGTAGGAGTGCGCAGCGCCTCCCACGCGGTGAAGTCCGCTTCTCCCGCTGCCTCAGCGGATTCACTGCCGTTCGCCCGGGCGGCGTCTTTGGCGGGGGCCGTTGCAGGGTCATCGCCGTCGGGCAGCATCCCGTACTGCTCTGGACGGTGCCGCATGATGGCCGCCAGCGGCAAGCCAACGACGAACACGATGAGGCCGATGACCCGGAAGGCGCCGCGCCACCCAAGAGTCTCCACCATCCAGTTGACCAGCGGCACAATGACGGAGGCGAGGCTCGTGCCAATCCAGAGGATGCCGAAGGCGCGGCCCCGCTTGCGCCGCCACCAGTTGGCTACCGCCGTGGAAATAGGGCTGCCGAAACCAAGGCTGCTGCCCAGCACGGTGCCCAGGAAGAAACAGGCCAAAAACACTGGAAAGTTGGGGGCAAAGCTGGCGGCAAGGAAACCGCCTCCCATGAGAGGCACGCCCACGAACATCATGGCCCGTGGACCGAAGCGGTCCACCAGGTAGCCCTCGACTGGGCCGATGAAGGCCGTTTCAAAGCGGGCCAGGGAGAGGGCGCCCACGATGGTGGCGAGGCTGATGCCGAAAGAGTCGGCCAGGGGCAGGGTGAAGGCGTTGAGCCCGTGGTGGTTGAAGCCGACGCTGATCACCATGCCGGCAATACCACCCAGAACAATCCACCACCCGTAGAAGATGCGGGGCCTGTCCCGACGAGTCGGGACTGCCTTGGCCATGACGACCTCCTTGCGCGGGGATGGCGGTACTGTACAACTAATTCACATCAGTGAAAAGGTTCTTCTTTCGATTTCCCTTGACGTGGAGCGCTGTGGACGGCTACTCTGGCCATAGTCAGATAGTCTGGATGGAACGACATGTGACCACGCGCGTCAAGGGCCGCCCAGGGGGAAGCGGTATTCGTTTTATTTTTCTGGGGAAACGAACCGGAGACTGGAAGGGCAGGGCATGGGCTGGAGGGAGGGAGGCGGGCGCAACGGGTCATGTGTGGAGAATAGCAGCAGAGGCCCGGGACGGGCAATGCACGGATGGCGGATTGAAATAGCGCAAGGGAAGGCGCCGCGCCTTGCAGAAAGGAAAGCAATGTCCCAAGCTGAGGAGAAGCTGAAGAAGATGGGGTTGGCGCTGCCTGCCCCGCCCCAGCCTCTGGCCAACTACATTCCTGGCTACCGGACCGGAAACCTTGTCTTCCTCGCCGGCGTGGGGCCTCGCAACGCCGACGGCTCCATGATCGCGGGCAAGGTGGGCAAAGACCTAACGGTTGAGCAAGGGTACGCAGCGGCCCGGCTGTGCGCACTGAACCTGCTGGCGAATCTGAAGAGCGTCATAGGCGACCTGGACAAAGTGACGCATGTGGTGAAGGTGCTGGGGATGGTGAACGCCGCGCCGGACTTCGGGCAGCACCCGGAGGTGGTCAACGGTTGCTCCGACCTGTTGCTGGCCGTTTTGGGCGAGAAGGGGCGGCACGCCCGCTCCGCCGTGGGCATGGGGTCGCTTCCCAGGGGGATTGCCGTGGAGGTGGAGATGATCGTAGAGGTGGTGGGGTAAGGGGAAGCGGGGTTCGTGGTGGTGGCAGGCATGCTTCTGGGGGTCGGGTCCGTCATGGCCGGTGAGGTCCGGGAGAGTGGGCTTCGGGTGAAGTTCGATGCGGACACGGGCAAGGCACGCGTGGAGGTCCGCAACGAGACACTACAACCGGTTACTCTCAGCGACATCATGATCTTTGGCGAGCACAAGAGCGAGGCCATCTTGCTGAGCACTCCCTGGACCGCGAGCTGCCTGGGGGTGGTGAACCCCGGCCAGACTCGACGATGCGAGGGTAAGGCTGAAATCCAGGCATCGGACGACAACGTGGCAGAGATCACGATGACGCGCGCTGATGGCTCCGTGCACACCGTCTCGATTCCCGACTAAGTCAGGCGCGAGACACCATAAGGGGACCGGACAGACTTTGAAGAGGGCCTGCGCCACCAAAAGTGGCGCAGGCCCTCTTCTGCTGATGCCATGAGCGGATATCCAGACTGGTCCATGGAGACTCTTCACCTCGTCCCGTTCGGCTGCGCCTCAAGGCAGTCGTGCGTCAGCCCTGCCCCAGGAGGGAAAAAGCTACTAGCCCAGGCTCCTGAACCGGTACCCCACGCCTGGCTCGGTGATAATGAACTGGGGCTGCTCTTCGTCGGGCTCCAGCTTCTTGCGCAATCGCCGGATGTATGCCCAGAGGTACTCGGACTCTTGCCCGTACTCCGGGCCCCAGACGGCGTTCAGGAGCACTCGATGCGTCAGCACCTTGCCGGCGTTGCGGGCAAGCATGGCCAGAAGGCTGTACTCCGTGGGCGTCAGCTTCAGTTCCCGCCCGTTCAGCACCACCTGGCGGGCGCTGAAATCAATGCGAAGGCCAAAGGCTTCCAGGGGCGCGACTGCCCCGCTGCCCTCGGCGCGTGTTCTGCGCAGAGCCGCGCGCACCCGCGCCAGGAGCTCGTCAATGCCGAAGGGCTTGGTCATGTAGTCGTCGGCGCCCATGTCCAGCGCCTTGACTTTGTCCTGCTCCCTGCCGCGAGCGCTGAGGACAATGATGGGCACGTCAGAGGTCTCGCGGATTCGACGGCAGACCTCGAATCCGTCGGGGCCTGGCATGGTCAGGTCAAGGAGGATCAGGTCTACCACCTGCTCTTCAGCTTGCTTGAGGGCTTCCGTGCCGTCGCTGGCTGCGACGATTTCAAACCCCCTTGCCTTGAGGTTGGCGCTGACGTACCGTACTGTTTCTGGCTCGTCGTCTACGACCAGTACGCGCTGGCTTCTGTTCATGGAGTGCTCGTGCTCGTATAGTTCCCGTTAGTCCTTGGCCAAAAAGCCTGCGGTCACAGGCGCCCTCATGGATGAAAACGTTTTTCAGTTTTCCTGGTGGCACACGCCCCGGTTGCCATCCACCGGCCCCGGTACGCTGGGGGACACCCCCACGCTAGGTAGATGGTGCGCGTCGGCGTCTACCCATGGCCAAGGGTAGCGTGACATAAAAGATAGACCCTCTGCCCCCCTCGTTCTCCTCCACCCAGATCCGGCCCCCGTGGGCCTCGACGATGGACTTGCAAATGCTCAGGCCCAATCCCGTGCCGGGGGAACGGAAGGCTTTGTCCTGCTCCAAGCGCACGAACTTCTGGAAAATGCGCTCCCTGTCTTTGGCGGGGATGCCGATGCCCTGGTCCTGGACGCCGAGCAGCAAGTATCCGCTCTCCACGCCGGCAGTAACGGTGATCTGGGTACCGTGCGGAGAGTACTTTGCAGCGTTCTCCAACAGGTTTTCCAGCACGCGCTCAGTCTGGCTGGGGTCAACAGCGATCCTGGGCAAGGACTTCGGCACTGCAATCTCAACGACGTGGTCCCGCAGGGCGCCGGCCGTCCGCTCCACCGCGCTCTGAACAAGGCCGTTGGCCTCCACAGGCTCCGGGCGCATGACCGTCCGTCCGCTTTCCAGGCGGGACATATCCAGCAGGTCGCTGACCAGCCGGCTGAGGCGGTCGGCCTCCCTGTCAATGCTTCGGATGAAATCCGCCTTGGTGTCTTCGTCCCACTGCACGTCAGGCTGGAGCAGGCTGCTGGAGAACCCCTTGATATGGGAAAGCGGCGTGCGGAGCTCGTGGCTCACCAACGAGATGATGCTGTCTCTGAGCTCGTCCACCTCTTTCCTCTGGCTGATGTCTCGAACGCTTTCTACGATGCCCATCACCCTGCCATCCTTGTCGCGTATCGTATCCGCCAGAAGGGCTACCGGTATGTTCCGCTCCGAGAGCGGCAGGACCGCTTCCATCACATATCCGGACTTCTCAGCGACAATGGCCTGGCGGGCAGGGCAGGAGGTTTGGCAGATGGAGCCGCCGTTGGTTGTCTGGTAAGCAAAGGCTTCCCAGCAGCGCATGCCAACGAGGTCTCCAGGTTTCTTGCCGATCATCTGGGCCGCATGGGGATTGATGCGCGTAATGCGCCAGTCTGCATCCAGCGTGTAGATGCCCTCCGCCATGCTGTTGAGCACAGCCTCCAGGGAGAGGTGTTCCTGGATAACTTTCTTGCGCTGCTCTTCGGCATCGGCGAAGAGTCGGGCATTCTCCAGAGCGATGCTGGCCTGGGCGGCGAACATGCGGACGAGCTGCGCATCCACCTCGGAGAAGGGCAGTCCCCCATTCTTCTCGGTCAGGTACAGGTTGCCGAACGTCTTGCCTGCATATCGAATAGAAATGCCCAGGAACGTCTTCATCACCGGATGGCCTGTGGGGAATCCGGCTGAAGCGGGGTGCCCGGCGATGTTGTCCAGGCGGAGAGGTTCGTTGGAGTCCAGGATAAGCCCAAGGATACCCTGGCCGATTGGAGGACTGCCCAGCTTCTTTCTCTCGTCCTCATCCATGCCCGAAGTAATAAACGATCGTATGCGCCGGTTTTCGTCTATGACGCTCAGAGCCGCATACCGGCATCCTACCAGGCTGCGGGCACGGTCTACGATGAGCTGGAGCAGCCGGTCACTGGAAAGCTCGGCAGTAATCTCCTGGGAGGATTCAGCAAGGTACACCAACTCCCTCAGCAGATGCGTCGTCGCCTCTGCCAGTGCAGGATGGGAAAGGTTGATGGCACTGCCTGCGTTCATGGCTGCCGCGCTTGCTAGGGTATCGGCTATTCTAGCATGGCCAGGGGAGGCTATCAAAGACAAGAGTGCGTACAGAGCGCCAGCCTGGCAGAGGTCGTCCCTCGACTGCCCTGGGGCGCAGCATACTCCCCCCAACAGCGCCGGCAGGAAACGTGGTCTCCTCGCACCTTCCTTGGCATAGTGGGCACTATGGAAGACCAGCGGTCACCATTGGGCTGCGACGAGAAACGTCGTCAGGAGCCAGACGTTCTACTTCACTCGGTGGGAATCAGGCGGGAAACGGACAGCAATGGGCGGGTCGCGGCAGAGAGGGCGGCGGCCCGGGCATGCTATACTGGTAAGATGCACATACGCTGGCGGCAGCGCCGGCTTTTTCAATCGAGCCAAAACATATGCGCCAAGACATTAGAAACATCGCCATTATCGCCCACGTAGACCACGGCAAGACGTCCCTGGTGGACGCCTTGCTCAAGCAAAGCCACGTCTTCCGAGACAACCAGCAGGTAGGCGAGTTCATCATGGACATGAACGAGCTGGAGCGGGAGCGGGGGATCACCATCCTGTCCAAAAACACGGCCATCATTTATCAGGGTGTCAAGATCAACATCATTGACACGCCGGGCCACGCCGATTTCAGCGGCGAGGTGGAGCGAGTCCTGAACATGGCCGACGGTTGCCTGCTGGTGGTTGACGCCGTGGATGGCCCCATGCCTCAGACGCGGTTCGTCCTAACCCAGGCTGTCCAAAAGCGCCTCAAGCCCATCGTCGTGATCAACAAGATTGACCGTCCCTTCGCCCGGCCTGCTCAGGTGGCAGACATGGTCCAGGACCTGTTTCTGGAGCTGGTAACGGACCCGGAGCAGTTGGATTTCCCCATCCTCTACGGCTCCGCCAAGGAAGGTTTTGCCGTTGCCGACCTGAAGGACGAACACAAGAGCATGGCGCCCTTGCTGGATGCCATCCTCAAATACATTCCCCCGCCCACAGGCGTCGTCGAAGGTGGGTTCCAGCTTCTTGTGGCAGCCCTCGACTACGATAGCCATCTGGGGCAAATCGCCGTGGGGCGCATTGCCAGGGGGAAAGTGGCCGTCGGAGATCAGGTGGCGCGCATCGAGCGCAACGGCGACATCTCCTACCACAAGATCACGCGCCTCTACGTCTTCGAGGGGCTTGCCCGCAAGGAGACGCCTCATGCCGAGGCTGGCGAAATCGTGGCGCTTGCCGGCCTGGAGAAGGCGGCTATCAGCGACACCATCGCGTCAGCAGACCTTCCGGAAGCCTTGCCCGCCATAGACATTGGCGAGCCTACGGTGCAGATGACGCTTGGCGTCAACACATCGCCTTTTGCGGGCAAGGACGGCAAGTACATCACCTCCCGCCAGTTGCGGGACAGGCTGATGCTGGAGCTCCAGACCAACGTGAGTCTCCGCGTCCAGGACACGGATAGCCCTGAGGTGTTCCTGGTCTCCGGCAGAGGAGAGCTCCACCTGGCGATCCTCATTGAAACGATCCGCAGGGAAGGCGCCGAGATCGAGGTTTCACGTCCTGAAGCCATTATCAAGATCGTTGACGATCAGAAGATGGAGCCGTACGAACAGCTCATCGTTGACGTGCCGGAGGATGCCATCGGCGTCCTGACGGAGAACCTTGCCTCGCGCCTCGCGCAGATGACGGACATGCACAGCGAGGGCAACGGCCGAGTGCGGCTGGAATACAAGATACCGACGCGGGGTCTGATAGGGTTTCGCAGCTTCTTCTTGAAGGCCACCCACGGGGACGGCGTCATGAACAGCATCTTCACCGGCTACGAGCCCCTGCGAGGGGAGCTTAAGAAGACGCGCACGGGTGTACTGGTGGCTGCCGAGACCGGCATAGCGGTGACCTACGGTCTGAACAACGCTCAGGAGCGCGCCATTACCTTTGTGGAGCCCGCAACAGCAGTCTATGAAGGAATGCTCGTGGGCATGCATGCCCGCGAGAATGACATGGTGGTGAACGTTTGCAAGGAAAAGAAGCTCACCAACATGCGCTCGTCCACATCAGACATCTCCATCAAG
This sequence comes from Chloroflexota bacterium, assembly GCA_016210395.1. Taxonomy (GTDB): domain Bacteria; phylum Chloroflexota; class Dehalococcoidia; order Lucifugimonadales; family JACPCL1; genus JACPCL1. Next base: position 17,155 of record JACQUI010000101.1, read on the forward strand.
CTGACGCCTGCGCTTCAGCTCAGCCTGGAGGACAGCTTGGACTTTGTCACCGATGATGAGGTGCTAGAGGTGACGCCCAAGAGCCTGCGCATGCGCAAGCGCGTCCTTTCCAACGACGAGCGGTACAGGCTGCACAGGGATAAAGCGCGCGCGGCGGCAGTGTAGGTAGGCCGGGTGGCTGTCTCTGGCCTCGCTGTCCTGGCTTTCCTGCTGGAGGGCTGCGATGGCGCATGCGCCTCTCCTCTTGGGATGTGGGCGGTCCGCCTGTCTTCCCCCGCCGCTTGCACGGATGCCCTGCTACAAACGACGGAATCACGCTGTTTGCTGCTGGGCTGAGCGCCGACATCCAGCTACACCTATTGCCCCGCCGGCAGACTGCCTCCGCCCCTCCCTTGCTCCCCGCTTGAAGGGCCGCAATTGTGGTGCTCGCGCCCCCTGGAAATAATTGGTGAGCGCGAACCTTGACGTTTCTTGCAACGTTGTGGTGTAATGCCGTTGGGCGATTGTGCATTACTGCACAATCGAATGGACCTCCGTCCGGCAGCGTGCATCGGGTCGGTCAACAAGGAGGATCGATATATGGGTACCGCGTCGCGGTCTTTGGCCCCTCGATTTGTCCTGGGCTTCGTTTTCCTCGTTTCTTTTGCGTTGCTCTTCTTTGTTGCCTGCCAGGGAGAGCCTGGCCTCATGGGCCCCCAAGGTCCGAAGGGTGACCAGGGCGCCCAGGGCATACAGGGCGTCCAGGGATCGAAGGGCGACCCGGGCGCGCAGGGCCTGCAAGGGCTACAGGGCGTCGCCGGCCCGCAAGGAGTGCAGGGGCCGAAGGGCGAACCCGGAGAGGCCGCCTACATTATCGCCGAGGGATACTCGGCGAAGATCGATGGCGTGACCATTGGCGCCGACCGGAAGCCCGTGGTGACCTTCACCGTCCGGGACGGCAAAAACCAGCCGCTGAAGCTTTCGGACCTGGACAGCAATCCAGGCTTCATCGCCGCCTACATCAAGGAAGACAAGGCGAGCGGCTACACCGAATACGTCAACTATATCACCAGCGCGGTGACCGGCTCCCCCTACACATTCAAGGGCAAGACGATGCAACCGGTGCTGGGGCGCATCACACGCCCCGGCGCCGACTCCGGCGGCGCTTTTGCGCAGCTCGCCCCCGGCAAGTACACCTATACGTTCAAGAACACTCTGCCTGAGAACTACGACGCCACTGCCACTCACTCCATCGGCATGTATACCACCAGGGGCGCCAGAGAGTTTGTGGTGAACGATGTCCTTGACTTTGTTCCTGCGGGCGGAGCCGTCAAGACCACCAGGCAAATAGTCAACATCAACAACTGCAACGCCTGCCATGATAAGCTGGCATTCCACGGCGGCAGCCGCCTGGATACAAAGCTGTGCGTCCTGTGCCACACCTCTCAGAACGTGGATCCCGAGACGGGCAACAGCGTGGAATTCAGGACAATGGTCCACAGGATTCACTCGGGCGACCGCCTTCAGAGCGTCCTTTCAGGCACGCCCTACTACATCGTGGGCAACAGGCAGACGGTGTTCGACTTCTCCGGAATCGGCTGGCCTCAGGACACCAGAAACTGCACCACGTGCCACAAGGATGCGCCGAACGCCGACAACTACAAGAACAAGCCCAATGTCGCGGCATGCGTGAGCTGCCATGAGGGCATAGACCCCCTCAAGGGCGAGAAGCATGAGGTCTCTGCGCCCACAGAATGCGGCGCCTCATGCCACAAGGCGGACACGGGTGTGGAGTTCGACAACTCGGTGGTGGGCGCGCACGTGATACCGGAGGCGTCAAGCCAGTTGGCAGGCCTCAAGGCCACGATCGTCAGCGTGACCAACACGGCGCCCGGTCAGAAGCCTGTGGTCACCTTCAAGTTCACCGACAACTCCGGAGCCGTCGTCGACGCCTCAACGCTGACATCGCTCTCAGCGGTCATGGCGCATCCCACAACCGACTACGCCCATCGCGTCGCAGACACCATCAGGAGTTCGACGGTGGCGTTCAAGGGCACGGCCGTGGGCGACGGCAGCTTCACCTACACGATGTCGCAGGCGGTCAGCGACACAGGCTCGATGGCCGTGAGCCTCTATGGCTACCGCGATGTCAAGATCAAAGGCAAGCGTGGCGCGGACCTGACTGTCCGCGAGGGCTTCATGAACCCGGTGGCGTATGCCGCCATCACTGATGCCAAGCCAGAACCGCGCCGCAGCGTCGTGGACGTGGCCAACTGCAACGTCTGCCACAAGGTGCTGGGCACCAACATCGGCGTCTCCCTCCACGGGCAGTCCCGCCGGAACACGGAGACCTGCATCATGTGCCACAACGCCAACTTTAATGACAACCCCACTGCGGCTGTCAGAGGAGCGCCGGAGTCACTCCACTTCAAGTTCATGGTGCACAGCATACACATGGGTGACGACCGGGCGGTTGCCACCGCATTCGGTAGCAGGAACCAGGTGCAAACGGAAGAAATCGAGTTCCCGGGCATCATCAGCAACTGCCAGAACTGCCACAAGCAGGGCACCAACTTGTTGCCGTTGCCCAAAAACCTGCTGCCCACCACGATCACCCGGCAGAGCACCGGCGAGGTGGTCAGCGTGGTCCAGCCCATTGCTTCGGCCTGCACAGCCTGTCATGCAGCGCCCGAGACCAAGGCGCACACGGAGGTCATGACCAGCGCCAAGAACGTGGAGTCGTGCGCCACGTGCCATGCGGAGAACCGGGAGTTCGCGGTGAGCAAGATGCACGAAAGCTAAGAGGGCCCGCCGACGGAGCAACCAAAGAGGCGCATGAGCACGGAAGCCATGCGCCTCTTTCATTCCTGCCAGGTTGGGGAGCGAGGAGGCAACACGTGGCAACCAGGATCCGGTCTGTCCGCAAGCAGGGGAGGGGACGCCGGGGGCGTCGCGTCCTTGCCGTAGCCGGCGCGGCATTCGCCGGGTTCGCCGTCATCCTGGCCGCGCTGTGGTGGCAGTTTGGCCGCCAGCCTTCGCAAGAAGCGCCTGCCATTTCACCGGAAGAGGCGCACCGCCTGCTTTCCGACCTTGATCTGGCAGCCCTGGAAGAGAAGGCGCTGCAAAACCAAGACGACCCATCGGCAGTCTTCGCACTTGCGGAGCAGTACATGACGCGGGCGCAGTGGGCCGACGCCATCACCTGGTTCACGCGGTACCGACAGATGGACCCCGACAACCAGCACGCGCAGATTGACATCGGTATTGCCAGCATGAACCTGGGTCTGTACGGGCAGGCGGAAGACGTGTTCCTCAACGTGCTGGCCAATGACCCGGACAACGTCCAGGTGCACTTCAGCCTCGGCTTCCTGTACGCCACGTCTCCTATACCCTCGCCCAGCCGCGCGAAAGCGCAGTTCGAAGAGGTCATCCGTCTGGACCCCGCGTCGCCGTTTGCGGAGAGCGCCAGGGAGCGATTGCTGCAACTGGGCGAAGGGTAGGGGCGCGGTCTCCGCGCCCGTCTCCTCGTATGCCAGCAGGAAGACCCTGCCCCCAACAGGGGCGATGGTGCGCGCCTTTCGAGTGACCTGGGCGGCTAGAGAGCGACCTGGGATGCCCCGACGTTGTCCAGCGAGGGTTTCGGGGTCGTCAGGATCACGACAGCGCCAACAGCCAGCAGCCCCACGCTGATCCACCAGATGGAGTTGTAGCTGCCGGTGCTATCACGGACGTACCCCGCCAGTGGCCCGGCCAGCCCACTGAAAAGAAGCGTGATGGGGGTGACCAGGCCGCGAATGCTGCCCAGGTGCGCCCTGCCGAAGTACTCTGCCCACAGGTAGTTCTGCAGCAACATCATGCCGCCCACTCCCGCGCCAAATGTCATCATTGCCAGGAACAGCATGGGCGGCGTGTCGCCCACGATGGTCAGCACCATGGCAAGGGTCATGACTACAAAGGCGGCAAAGCCCAGATAACGGGCGGCGACCCGCTCTGCGACAAACCCCAGCAGAAAGGTGCTGACGCCGCCGGCCGCCGCATCCAGTGACGTTGCCAGGGCCACCAGCGATGGATCGAGACCCCTGTCCATGAAGTTTGGGATGCGGTGCAACCCGATGGACCCCAGGGCGAACATGGACAGGACAAAGGCGAGGGTGAGCCGCCAAAAGGCGGAGGAACGCCGGGCCTGCGCCAGCGTCCAGGATGTCTCCTCGTGACGGGCGGCTGGCCCTGGGTTGCCTGAGCCGGGCTGTGGCGACGGCGCCGCTTGGGCTTGGGGCAGGCCGTCGGGCGAGAGACCCATGTCCTCGGGCTGCCGGCGTATGAAGAGCAACGCCAGGGGAATGATGAGGCTTGCCCCAAGTAGTCCCAGCGCGATCCATGCGCCCCGCCAGCCCCACTGGTTGATGAAGAGCTGGGAGACAGGCACGAAGATGACGCCGCCAACGAAAGGCCCGACGGAGACGAGAGACATGGCCCGCCCACGCCGACGCACGAACCATCGTGCGACCGGCACTGTGGTGATCAGATTGCCGGCTGGGCCACCGAGGGCGATGAAGCCCATGACGCCAAACAGGGCGACCATCTGCCAGGGATGGTCCACAAAGGCCAGCGCCACAAGGGAGCCGCCCGCTACCAGCGCCGCAGCGGCCAGCAGCATCCGTGAGCCGAAGCGGTCAATCAGCCCCCCAATCCAGGGGCTGGTCAGCGCGCCGCTGGTCATTCTGGCCGTTTGTGACCAGCCGAACATGGCGCGGGTAATGCCCAGGTCGTCGCCCATGGGCCGGATGAAGACGCCGAAGTTGATGGTCGCAAAGGTCATGCCCAACGCTCCGGCGGCGGACATGACGCCCACGATCACCCAGCCGTAGTAGAAGCGCGTGCGGGGCAGTTTCTCTGTGCCTGCAGCCAAGGGTCCTCCTGGAGAGCGATAGTAGATGGGGAAAGCCGGGCAAACGACCTTCCCATTATACATACGGTGGAGAGCGGACAGGTCATGGCTGCGCTTTTGTATAGGGTCTTTCGGTGTTCGGATGCAGGGGTAGGGTACCCGTTCGCCCTGAGCTAGCCTGCCCTGAGCGGAGCCGAAGGGAAGGGCGCTTTCGTGGTTCGACATGCTCACCACGAACGGGCCCGTTTGGCAGCGGTGGGGCGCGGGCTGCTGCCGCAGCCCTCTGCGTGAGGGCGAAACGGATAAGGGATGCTTCGCGAGGCGCAAGGTCACTGTAGACGTTGGGTGATTGACCACCTCGCCCAGCATGACAGCGTTCACCCCTTTGTAGGAGCCACCGCTATTCTCCCTGCAACGCCGAAAGGTCCTGTGCCCCTGCAGAGCCTGTAGCGATAAGCGGAACAACTATGGTAACCTTTGCGCTATTCTCCATGTCCCAAAGGGATAAAGGCGCGCCATGCTCGCACAACCGCAGTCCAGCAAGTCTCTGCTCTACGTGTCCGTCCAACCTGATGGATATGATCCAAGCCGCAGCTATCCTCTGGTCATTCTGCTGCACGGCTATGGGGCCAATATGTATGACCTTGTAGACCTTGCCCCTGCCATTGACGCGCAGAGCTACATCTACGTTAGCCCCAATGCGCCGATCCCGGTCTTGATAGGGGAGGGGATGATGGGGTACTCCTGGCGGCCCGCCCGCGATGACGGCGGGCCTCCCGAAGCCCAGGAGGCGCAGGCGCTACGGGTGGAGGGCATGCTCCAGGAGTTCTTTGCAGAAGTGATGGAGCGGTACAAGGTGGCGCCGCGCCGTACGGTACTGATCGGCTTTTCCCAGGGCGGCGCCATGACCTACAACCTGGGCCTGGCCCGTCCTGACCTCTTTGCGGGGCTGGCGTGCCTGAGCACCGGCATCAACAACCAGTCCCTGGTGCAAAGCCGTCTCCCTGCCCAGCGAACGCAGCCCGTGTTCATCGCCCACGGCCTGCAGGACAACCCAGACCGGGCGCGCCTGGCGCGGGCGTTCCTGGAGGAAGCCGGGTACAAGCCGGAATACCACGAGTACGGCATGGGCCACCAGATTACCGATGCCGTGCTTGCTGACCTTGCCCCCTGGGTGCGCAAGGTGTTGCCAATGCCGGCGCTACGCTAGCCGAGCAGCGGGAACACAGAGAGGCGGAGCGTAGTTGGATCGAACGTCGTTTGACCGCCTTCTCGTTCGCTGCGCTCAGGGCTTCGGCAGAATGACAAGATAGCTCGCGACCCTTGCAGGCACATCGCGGGCCACTTGTTCAGGCACGCCACTGTCATTCTGAGCTTTCGCAGGCGGCGGGGCGCCGCCAGTCCCAGGGCATGACATCGAAGCGAAGGCAGGTGCGCAGAGGGCGGCCAGCCCTCGCCGGGGGCTGCTGGGGGTGTCCCCGTAGGGGCGCAAGGCTTG
>JACQUI010000002.1 GCA_016210395.1 Chloroflexota bacterium
CCATCATGGGGTACGGGTGTGGCCCCACGGCGCTGCCCAGCAGATAGTGCGTGGTGCGCACGTTGGTGACCCAGTCGCGGATGGTCTCGTTGATGGCGTCTTTGAGGGTGCGTGTGCCGCTGGACACAGGGCGGACCTCCGTGCCCAGGAGCTTCATGCGGAAGACGTTGAGGGCCTGGCGCTCCATGTCCACCTCGCCCATGTAGACGATGCCCTCCATGCCCAGCATGGCGCAGACGGTGGCGGTAGCAACGCCGTGCTGGCCCGCGCCCGTCTCGGCGATGATGCGGTGCTTGCCCATGCGTTTTGCCAGCAGACCCTGGCCCAGGGCGCTGTTGATCTTGTGCGCGCCGGTGTGGGCCAGGTCCTCCCGCTTCAGGTATATCTGCGCCCCGCCAAGCTGCCGGCTGAGGTTGGCCGCATGGTACAGCGCCGTGGGCCGCCCGGCGTAGTCTTTCAGGAGCCGCGCCAGCTCCGATTGGAAGGCGGGGTCGGCCTTGGCGGAGGTGTAGGCCGCCTCCAGCTCCTCCAGCGCCGCCATCAACGTCTCGGGCACAAAGCGCCCGCCGTAGTCGCCGAAGCGCCCGCGGGAATCGGGGAGGGTGTTGATCATAGCTACTATTTCCCTTCTAGGAAGGACTCGACAATACCAAGTAGGTCTCTTGTCAGAACTGGCAGACTGTTCCGCCATGTTGTGACTCACCCATAGTACGCGCTCACGAGCCAGTTGGCGGCAAACGCTGCTCAATGCGCTGGAGGCGCCCTTCTAGCCTTTCCAATTTGGCAGCCAACTGCTCGTGCGCCATGTCGCGCACCTCCGCCAGCATGTCAACCAAGAGGTCCATTTTGGCATCCATTTCCACAGAATCCTGCTGGAGCGCCTGACCTTCTTTTTGGTTCCCAGACAAATCCTTCTCCATGTATGTGGCCTCCTCAGGACACTCCCTCGTCTAGCACCGAGTCTACACGACAAGAAAGCGGCAGCCAGGTTGGCATGGCATAGTCCCTGTGATGGGGGGCGAAGCCTTACCCCCTCCTGGGCAACGCCCTTTCCGCAATGAAGCCCTCCACCAACTGCGCAAGCTGCCTGGCGCACCGCTCATACGCGGCGCGGCCCTGGCCATACGGGTCGCTGACGGACCAAACGACGAGCCTGTCAGCCGGCAGCGGGTAGAGCACGCCAAGCTGGTACGCAACGCTGGGCGTCATGGCGACAATAACGTCGTATTCGGAGAGGAAGTAACGGGACAGTGGTGCCGGGACGTGGCCGGACAGGTCAACGCCCAAGAGGTCCATCGCTACGTCAACGGCGTCTGGGGCAGCCTCCGTCTCCCTGATCTCGAGGCCCGCGCTGTCGGCCTGTACCGCATCGCCCAATGCCTTGCGCGCCAGCGCCGCCGCCATGGGGCTGCGGCACGTGTTGCCGCCGCAGACGAAGAGCACGCGGAACGGTCTGGTGGCGGCCTTTGCGTTCGCCACGAACGCCCTGATCTTGGCGACGTCCTTCACGCCACCCGTCTCCACGCCGCTGGACACGTCCACGCCCCAGGGCTGCACCTGGCGCACGGCGTCCGCCACGTTCTCCGGCGTCAGGCCACCCGCCAGCAGGAAACGGTGGCTCTGCGCCAGCGCCTTCGCGATGGCCCAGTCGAACGCCTGGCCCGCGCCGCCGTGGTGGCCCGTCACCTCCGGGTCCAGCAGCGGCGTTGCCCCTGCCTGCTCGTAGGCGGCAAGCACGCCGTCCAGTTCCCGCGCCACGTCAGCCACCGGCCTGCCTACCGGCACTTGGATGGCTTTGAGGACCGGGCGCGCCAGACCGCGCACGTAGTCCGGCGTCTCGCCCCCGCTGAGCTGGGCCATGTCCAGGCCGCACGTCTCCAGCATGCGGTTGACCTCTTCGATTGGCTGGTCAACAAAGATGCCCACCAGCCTGGGGCCGCGGTCGCCCCACTGCCGGCGGAACGCCTGGATCATGGCGCGCGCCTTCTCCTCCGGCAGTTGCCGGCGCACGCCGGGCACGAAGTTGAAGCCCACGAAGTCTGCCCCCGCTTCCGCCGCTGCGAAGGCGTGGGCCACGTCCTGGATAGAGCAGATCTTGACGTAGGTCACAGAGCACCGCAGTCCTTAGTGGTTCCCAGAGCCTGTGGACCAATGACGCTTCTTCTCGCGATGATGCCGATGCTATTGTCATTCCGAGCCATGACGGTAGTCAGGCGAGGAACCCAAAACGAAGGCCGTCGCAACGCCCCTTATCTGTAGAGGCGGCTGGTCTTCATGAGCACAGGCCCTAGATTCTTCGCGAGGCAGTCGTTGGTGATAGCAGTGGTCGTTTGACCGCCTCGCTCAGAGCCTGTGAACTTTTGGTTCTGCGGCGACGGGCCACTGCCGTGGCCCTCCCGAAGGCGAAGCTGGTAAGAGATTCTTCGCGAGGCGGAACGTTTCTGAAGGAAATCGTGGTCCGACCGACTCGCTCAGAATGACAAGACGGCTCCCACATTCCTGGTGCACGTGCGCAGTCATTAGTTCACAGGCTCTCAGAAGGTGTTGACAAAGTAAATGAAGTCAGGCATTCTCATCTTGTAAGAATGGCAAGGAGGTAAAGGTGTGGATGCTCCGAGCACCTCGTCTGGTGATGCGCGGCGGCGCGGACGTCCGCCGAAACGCACGCCCGCGGAGATTGAAACCCTGATTCGCTTGGTTCGGGAGAACCCGCTGCGCTCCCTGGAGGATACGGTGGCAGCGTTCCGGCAGCAAACCGGCATCACCCTGTCCACGCCCACCG
>JACQUI010000102.1 GCA_016210395.1 Chloroflexota bacterium
AGGCCTTAGATTCTTCGCAAGACAATCGCTGGTGATGACGTTCGTCGTTTGACCGCCTCGCTCAGAATGACAAATGGTATCCACTGCGCCGACAAACAAGAGGCTTGATAAGTTCACACGCTCTGACTTCACTGGCATCAGCCTTAGATTCTTCGCAAGACGGCGGCTTGAGGTAGCAACTGTTGATTGACCACCTCGCTCAGAACGACAGCGGGCCGCTACACCGCAAGGCAAAGGCTTAGTTGTCAACACCCTCTGAGCGCAAACGGGCGGCCTCCCCCTACATCCCGAACACCGAAAGACCCCGCCCTATCCGCCGCCCATGCGGGGGAACTCGTCGGGGTCAACGGGCACCTCGATGACGCTGGGCACGTCGTTTTTCATGGCGGCGCGGATGGTCTCGGCAAGGTTGTTGATGTTGTCCACGTAGTAGCCCTTGCCGCCATACAGCTCGGCCAGCTTATCGAAGCGCGGGTTGGTGATGTCTGTGCCCACCAGCCTGCCTTTGAAGCCGGCGATCTGCAGGGCCTTTTCCGAGCCGTACAGCCCGTTGTTCATACACAGCGTGACAAAGGGGATATGCTCCCGCACCGCCGTCTCCAGCTCCTGGGCATTGAACAGGAAGCCCCCGTCACCGTTGAAGACGATAACGGGAGAGCCTGGGCTGGCCAGCTTCGCGCCGACGCCTTCGGGAATGCCGTAGCCCAGGCCGCCCGTGGGCGGTGAGATGAAGGTGCGCTGGTTTTCAAAGTCAATGCGGTCGTAGCCGAAGGCCTGGCACGCGCCAGCGTCCAGGATGGCGATGGTGTCCGGCGTCTTGACCTTGCGGAACTCGGCGTAGACCCGCCGTGGGCTGATCATAGCGCCGCTGATGCGCCCCTCGGCGTCCAGTCGCTGGCGGCGCTTGGCCCTCAGCTCCTGGGCCTCGCGCTTCCAGGCGGGGTCGCCGCCTTCGGCGCCTTCCCTGCGCAGGGCCTCCAGGATGCCCTGAAGGACTGCCTGAGCATCGCCCTGGATGCCGACGCTGACGGGACAGTGGCGGCCGATCTCCTTTTCGTCCAGCTCTATCTGGATAATCTTGGCGTCTTTGTTCACGGTCCCGTTGCCGACCAGGTTGGCGAACCCCAGGAGCCTGGTGCCCACGCCAATGATGACGTCCGCCTTTTTTGACAGCTCACTGGTCTCGGCGGCTCCCCGCGCGCCATAGGGGCCGACATACAGCGGGTGCGAGTTGGGCACGGCGTCGTTGCGCCGGTAGCTGGTGACCAGCGGCGCCGACAGCAGCTCGGCCAGCGCAACGGCATCGGCACTCGCGCCGCTTTCGGTGACGCCGCCGCCGGCGATAATCAGCGGGCGTTGCGCGCCTTTGAGCAGCGCGGCGGCCTGGCGGACAAGACTAGGGTCGCCGGGCAGGCGCTGGTGGACGCGGTAGACGGACGGCGGCTGAAGCTCCGTCTCAACAAACTTGTCGTGCATCATGTCCACGGGGAAGTCAACCAGGACGGGGCCCTTCTTGTTGGCCACGGCCACCCGGAAAGCGTGGCGCATCATCTCAGGGATGCGCGACGTTGTGGGAATGGTGAGGGCCAGCTTGGTTATCGTGCGGAACATGGCGACGTGGTCCAGCTCCTGGCCTGTATCGCGATAGACCTGCTCCCTGCTGGTCGCGCCGGAGAGGGCGATCACCGGCACATGGCCCATGAAGGCGGTGAACAGCGGGCCGGCGATGTTTGGCGTGCCGGGGCCGCCGGTGGTGATGGTGACGCCGGGCTGGCCGGAGATCCTTGCGTAGGCGCTGGCCATGCACGCTGCGCCTTGCTCGTGGCGGACGGTGATGAGCTTGATGTTCCGCTCATCGTAGAAGGCGTCGGCAATCTCCAGCGTCTCGTTGCCTACGATGCCGAATGCGTACTTCACGTCTTCGTTGATCAGGGACTTCACCACGGCCTCACCGGCCGTCATTCTGGGCATGTACCCCTCCTTTTGCGGACATGCAACGTGTGGCCCCAGGGTCTTTCGGTTCGGTTCCAACGGCGCAATGGGATTACAAGGTCTGCGAGGCACATTGTCATTCTAGAGCGAGGTGGTCAAAAGCTTTTCGCTTTCAATGACGCCCCGCCTCGCGAAGAATCCCTCACGACGATCGTCTTTCGCAGGGCCACGGCAGTGGCCCGTCGCCCGTTTTCCCAGGAACCCCTTCGCCCTTGAACACGGAAAAACTCAGCACCCACTCTACCTGCCCGTCGTGGCCTCAATGACCCGCGCGGGCATGGGCAACTCCGCCGAGTCCACGGGGATTTCGATGACGCTGGGCAGGTCCGACGCATCGCCTGCTTCAGCACGTCAGGCACGTCCTCCACGCGGTCCACGTAGAAGCCGTTGGCGCCAAAGAGTTGCGCCAGCTTGTCGAAGCGGGGGTTCGTGATGTCGGAGCCGACCGCCCTATCGCCGAACATAGCGGACTGGTAGGCCTTCTCCGGTCCCCACATCCCTCCGAGCGCAGCGACTCCACTACTGCCTGGCCGGCGGTCATTCTGGGCATTGAGGACCTCTCTTGCGTTGTGTGAGCGGCGGCAGTGTAGCATAAGGTGTGCGGGAATGAAACCTGCCGACGGTTGCCGTCGTACTACTGACATGACGCTACAAGGAGGCTCCCATGTCCGGCCCAAACCTTGAGACCGCAACACTGGCAAGCGGCTGCTTCTGGTGCACCGAGGCCGTCTTTCAGCAAGTGCAGGGCGTGAAGAGCGTCATGTCCGGCTACACCGGCGGCAGGCTCCCCAACCCCTCCTACATCCAGGTGTGCTCCGGCGCAACGGGCCACGCCGAGGCCGTCCAGGTGGCGTATGACCCCTCGGTCATCTCCTACCGCGAGGTCCTGGAGATCTTTTTTGCCACCCACGACCCCACGACCATGGACCGCCAGGGCGCGGACGTGGGCACGCAGTACCGCTCCGCCATCTTCTATCACGACGACGCCCAGAAGAAGACGGCGGAAGAGGTGATGGAAGACCTGCGCCGTCAGAAGATTTTCCGAAACCCGATTGTCACGAAGCTTGAACCTGCGGGGCAGTTCTACCCGTCCGAGGAGTACCACCGCGACTACTACCAGCGCAACTCGGATGCCCCCTACTGCCAGTTCGTCATCGAGCCGAAGGTGGCCAAGTTCCGCAAGCAGTTCGCGAAAAAGCTGGCAAGCCCGGTGGCCGGCACGGGCCATTAAGGACCGTGGGGCGCAAGAAGGTGGCGATTCCGCACAATGTCATTGAAAGCCATGACGGTAGTCAGGCGAAGATCTAATGCGGTAGCTGCTGCAGCATTTCCACTCTTCGCACGGGCACATGCCTTGGATTCTTGGCGAGACGATCGCTAAACAGAACATCCCTTGGTTGACTACCTCAGAACGACAGTGGTCTGCCGCACCGCGAGACAATAACTTAATTTGCCAACACCCCCCTGAGCCTTCTAAGGGCCCTGCCCCCTGCCACAACCCGAACGCCGTTGCCTTCTTCAGCGCTTCCACCGGACGCCAACAAGAAACGAGCAGAAGTGGATCCCACTTCTGCTCGTTTCTGCTCTATGCTGATGCTGCCGCTAGGAAGGTGCGCTTCCGGCCTGACCCTGTAAGGCGCCGCCGTACCGGCGGCGATGTTCTCGCAGCGTTCAGTTGTTCATGATGACGGGTATGCCCGCCGCCCGCGCCTTCTCGGCCGCCTCCTCGTTCACAACGCCGTCCTGCATCCAGACAAACTTCGCCTTCACTTCGATGGCTTCGTCCACCACTGGCGCAACCAACTCCGACCGCCGGAAAATGTCCACCATGTCTATGGGCACCGGCACCGACTTCAGGTCCGGGTAGCTCTTCTCTCCCAGCACCTCAGTCACCTGAGGGTTCACCGGAATGATTTTGTAGCCGACACTCTGCAGGTATTTTGCGACGCGATGGCTGTCCCGGTCTGCGTTAGGGGACAGGCCAACCACGGCAATCACCTTGCTTTGCGTGAGCTGCTGCTCCACAAGGTCCACAGGCGCACCTCCTTCTTGCGAAACGTCCAGGGCGGCAACCCTGTTGGCCGCCATTCTACTCCCATGCAACCAAAGCCACAATATGTCTTTGCGTGCAATAGGAGGGCCGAAGGTAATGGGAGCGCGACGCCCTCGCACTTGTACGGGTTTCGTCACACTGGTACAATCGTCCGAAGGCAAAGGAGCTTCCTTATGGCAATCAACGCGCTCCCCTCCAGCTCATCGGAGCTACGCGCCCTCATCCGCCAGGGCAAGTGGACCGGGCCCACGGTCGCGCTTGCTCCAGGGCGCGTCCAGGCCAACCTGGTGGTGTTGCCCAAGGAGCAGGCCTTCGACTTCCTCCTGTTTTGCCAGCGCAACCCCAAGCCGTGCCCCCTTGTCGAGGTGCTGGACCCCGGCAACCCGGAGGCGTCACAGACAGCTCCACGCTCGGACGTCCGCACCGACCTTCCACGCTACCGCATCTACCGGGATGGCCGCATGTCGGCTGAGGTGGAGGACATCCGCGAGGAGTGGAGGCCGGACCTGGTCACCTTCCTCCTGGGGTGCAGCTTCTCGTTCGAGGCAGCTCTGCAGCACGCAGGCGTGCCCCTCCGCCACGTGGAAGAGGGGAAAAACGTCTCCATGTACATCACCGCCATCCAGACGACGCCTGCCGGCCAGTTCTCCGGGCCGATGGTCGTCTCCATGCGCCCCATCCCCAGGGACAAGGTCGTCCGCGCCGTGCAGGTGACCTCCCGCTTCCCCAGCGTGCACGGCGCGCCGGTGCACATCGGCAACCCCCAGGACATCGGCATCCGCGACCTCTCGCGCCCGGACTTCGGCGACGCCGTGGAGGTCAGGGATGGCGAGGTCCCCGTCTTCTGGGCCTGCGGCGTGACGCCCCAGGCGCTGGCCGTGAAGTCGCGCCCGCCCCTAATGATCACGCACGCACCCGGGCACATGTTCATCACCGACCTCCGGGACGAAGACCTGGCCGTCTTGTAAGGCACACCTTGCAAAACAACGCGGCGAGCGTTTTACGGCTAGAGGCCTTGAGAGCGAGACGCTGTGTCACAAGTTGAAGACATCATACTCGACCGCGACAAACGGGGTGTCTCCCACCTCCGTGGCTATCTGTCGCCGGACTTTTGCCACGATGCCGCCCGATTCCTCCTGGAGCATGCGCCGCGCGCCCTCATCTGCACCGGCTTCTACATCAAGCGGGCCAAAGCCCCGGAAACCGATGGCCCTCCGGGGGCCTACTTCATCGGCAAGGCCCTTCAGGCCCTTGGGTTTCAGGTAACATACGTCTCAGACCGGCATTCCATCGGACTGTTTCGGGGCTTGGCGCGGCCGCATGAGCTTATCGAGTTCCCAATCGCGGACGTGGCTACGAGCCGACGGTTCGCGCAGGACGTGCTGTCCAGGTTGACGCCCACGGTGGTCATCTCCATCGAACGGTGCAGCCTGACCGCGCGGGGGCGCTACCTGAACATGCTGGGCGTGGACATCACGCCCTTCAACGCCCGGCTGGACTATCTCGTCGAAGGCCAGCCGGCCACCATCGGCATCGGCGACGGCGGCAACGAGATCGGCATGGGCAACCTGGCAGCCCAGATCCCCAGCGTCGCCACACTGCCCAAAGAGCCGGCGGCAACAACGGTCTCGAAGCTGGTGCTGGCCAGCGTCTCCAACTGGGGCGGGTACGGCCTCATCACCGCGCTATCGCTGCAGGCGCGCCGCAATCTCCTTCCTTCCGTGGAGACGGAGACGGACCTCATCCGGTTCATGGTGTCCCGTGGCGCAGTGGACGGCATCATGACGCAAAGGGTCCACGCCGTGGACGGTTTCCTGCTGGAGGAAAACCAGAAGACCCTGGAGCGGCTCCACGCGTTGCTGTCTGCCCAAGGTCTGCGCACCGGGTAGAGGATGCAGCAAAAAACAGAGGTTCTAGCCCCAATCCCAGAAAGGGCATATCGTTTCCCCATCAAAAAGCCTTGACACCTAGGAGCGCAGAATGCTAGGCTGCCTACGGCTTTTTGCATAGTCCACATATGGCTGTGCCTGTGAGCACGGCTGTTGCCCACAAAGCGAAGACTTGAATCCACTGGAGGATGCGCCAAATGCTGTTGACCAGAAGTCGGACCCCTGTTGTAGTAGGCGGACTTATCTTGCTCTTGGGACTCGTGATCGCCATCGTCGGCGCTGTCAGCGCCGACAACGCCACCCATCCCTTTGGAGAGAGCGCTCCGAACACGGACTTCGGCTGGCAGCCGATGGTGGCCGGTGATCTGGTAGGTGTTGACGTCCTGTTGGATCCCGTGATGACCGGCGCCAAAGCGGTCTACTCGATTGAGGTGTTCCTGAAGAACTCCACGACCTTGACGGACAGCATCGTCAGCGGAACGCCAGCCGCATTCGTTCGGACGACTGCCTCCGGTGGTAGCTTGCCGACCGGCCAGGTCATCAATATCCGGTTCAGTTTCCTCAACGACGTGCCCGCCTCCGTCCGGCAGAACGCCATCACCCCGCCGGCAGTGGCCGGCATCCACCTCATGGGCCGCGACAACGCAGGCAACCCTGTCCTCGTAGGCAGGTCGGTCAACCCCGCGCTAAAGCCCATTCCTGCGCCCACAGCGACTCCCGTTCCGCCGGCGGAGCCCACGCCCACGCCTGTCACAACGGTAGTCGTGCCTGAGTCCCAGGTCACGGCCGTGGCCGCGCCCGCGGGCGGCGCTTCCAAGATCGTGCAGCCCAATGCGGCGGCCACACTCAGCGCGCCCGACGGAAGCGTGACGGTGAACCTACCCCCCACATCCAGCAGCAAGACGTTCCAGGTAACGTACGCGCCGCTCACCACGGGCGTTCCCGCCGCTTCTCCCAAGACCCAGGTCCTGCGCGCCTTCGCGCTGACCACCTACGGCACTGATGGCGCCAAAACCGAGGTCACGCTCCTCCAGTCCGTAACCATCAGCGCCAAGTACACCAGCGCCGATAGCCAGGCGGCCCCGGACAAGAACCCGGCCAACCTGCGCATCCTTAGCTACGACGACACCACCAAGGTGTGGAGCCTCCTCAACACCACCGTGGACATCGCCGGCCAGATGCTTACGGCCAAGGTCAGCCACCTGAGCACCTTTGCCGTGGGCAGCGCGGAGCCGCCCCCACAGACGGTTGAGCAACTGCAAACCCCGACTCCAACAGCAACACCCGTGGCAACGGCAACGCCCACAAGAACCCCGGCGCCTGCTCCGACGTCTCCACCCACCGGCGACTTCGCGCCTAGCTCCGGCCTGGTCCTGGCCGTGATGCTGGCGGGCCTGCTCATGGTCCTGGGCGGTGCAACCTATATCACCCAGAGCCGCCGGTCGCGGGCATAGCTTCCCCGGCTCGTACACATGCGTGAACGAGAGGCCTGGCGAGACTCATCGAGAGTCCTGCGCCAGGCCTCTTTCATGTCCGCGACTACAAGCAAGCCTCATACCGCCACGGGTGGTGGCACCATCGCCATCCAGTGGGGCCGGCAGCAACCTGTGACCCCACCTTTTCCATCACCCTCTGCTCAAAGCCAGGGTCCGAAGCGTCGCAGCCTGCTTTTGTAGCAAGGGAACCATACATACGTAAGAAACCTTACCTTCTGACCGGGAAGAGAAGACCTGATTTGCAGGCTAGGGTCTCATGATTTTTGGCGTAGTTTCACCAAAGGTCAGACGAGTGTCAGTAGACATGTTATGGCCTCATAATCCTTCCTCAAAACCTTGCTTTCCCTTTGGCACAAGAGTATAGTAACCGCTTGGTTACCATAATAAAGTGCGCTCCTTGCAGCCAGGCCTCCAAGGAGTCGTTGTGTTTGAGCGCGAAATAGCCACGCACCAATCCAGAGGTAGGCATGTTGACTACGAGTAAACTGCTCGACAGCCGCAAGATCGGTATCGTCTTCCTCCTCACTATTGCCATCACTTCTGCCCTTGTATTCTTGGCGACCACCGCCCAGGGTTCATCGGCAACCCTTCAAACCAATAAGACCACGCCTTACCTCGTTGGGGAGACGGTCGGTTCCACTGCTACGTACTACATTGACGCGTCCATTGATACCATCTATCGAATGCAGCTTGGCGTAGCTCCTACTTCAGGCGTCCCTGACAACCAGTCCTTCGTTGTGGACTTGCGATTCGATAAAGGCGGGCCATTCGACCTGACCAACCGCCTTCCCGCGGACATGCAGGCCAGGGGATCATCGTTGCTGCTCAGCGTCGGCTACGACGATGCCGTGGGCGCCGGCTACGGCTATGCCTATGGCTACACCGGCTTCGGCTACAGCTACGGCTACGCCTACTGCTGTGGGTATGGCTACGGCTATGGCTATGGCGGGTCAACGGGAGGCGCAGCAAGGATCATTCTGAACCTTTCTTGGGACCCGCCACGCATCAATGCCAAGGATGGCACGTACCTCGCCACCTTCACTGTCGGGTCTGACAAGGGTGAGTTCACTGCCGCTGACGAATTCTCCTTCGTCAAGGTGTCGGCTCTCGATGTCACCATCACCGACCCTGCTGACGATTCCGTCCTGACCTCCACGGCCCCCATCTCCATCAAGGGCGGCATTAACGACCCTACCGGCGTGGTCAACGTGTCGCTGGCGCGGCCGGACGGCTCCCTCGTGACCGTGCCCGCAACCATGGGCAACTTGTCGTGGAGCAGCCCACTGCTGTCGCTCGGTGAAGGCCGCAATATCCTGACCGCCGACGCCACCAACGGCTACACCCCTGCCCTCACTGACACCGCCACGTCCACCGTTATCGTGGACAAGACACGCCCCAAGCTGAAGATACTGAATCCCGGCGGCGTGACCAACAACGCCAGCATTGATATTGACATCAGCTTCATCGAGGCCAACCCTGCGCAGCTTATCCTGAAGCGCAACGGCGCTGTCATCCACAGCCTCGGCCGCGCCCCGTTGGAAACTTCCGGCGGGGTCCTTAAGCTGCCGGTTCCCCTAGAAGACGGGCCCAACCTCATCTGCGCCGAGATGACCGACCGCGCCGGGTTTACGCCCGACCCCTCGGACCCGTTTAACGTTTTGTGCGCCGCCCCTATCACGCTTGACCAGACCCCCAGGCCGCCCACCAACGTCGTGGCCACCCGCGGCAACAGCTCAGCGACGCTGACCTGGAGCGCCCTGGACCCCTTTGGCCAGCCCATTGACAACGGCAGCCCGCTGCTCTTCTACACCATCAAGGCGTTGAAGGTAAACCCGGCTGAACCCGGCGATGAGCCTCAGATTTCAGCCCCCGGCACTGCGCTCGAAGCGATTGTCGCGGGTCTAACAAACGGCACGACCTACAAGTTCAGGATCACCGCCACCAACGCCAAGGGCGCCAGCGATCCGGCATTCTCCAACGTCATCACGCTTGGCACAATCCCCGGCACGCCCAGCCTCAGCGCGGCGCTGGTCTCACACAACAGCGCCGGTATCGTGTGGTCGCTGTCTGCCGACGGCGGTTTGCCCGTCACCTTCACCCTCTTCCGCGACGGCGCCGTCGTTCTGACAACCACGGCCACATCCTTCACGGATACCGGTCTGTCAAAAGCCACCACCTATGCCTATCGCGTTCGCGCAGCCAACGCTGTCGGGCCAAACCTGGTGGACAGCGATACCAAGTCTGTGACCACCCCCGACGTGCCCGCTGCCCCCGTCCTCAGCGGCATTGCCAAGGACAAGGCGGTGGACCTCACCTGGACGGCTTCGCCCGACCAGCCCTTCGCTCCCGTCTTCGGTTATGAAGTGCAGATGAAGGCAGGTCCAGGCTCCTTCGTCACCATCGCATCCTTGGGGCGAGTAACCAGCCACACGGTCTTGGGGCTCACGAACGGTGTCACCTACTCTTTCCGCGTCCGCGCCCTGAACGTATGGGGCCCCGGGGCGTTCTCCAACGAAGTCCCCTTTACCCCCACGGGTCTGCCAGGCAAGCCAGGCAAGCCCGTGGCCACGCCGTTCGACTCCTCCGCCCTGGTGATCTGGACGCCGCCCCTGGACACCGGCGGCCTGCCCATTCTCACCTACACGGTTGACGGGTTCGAGGTAGGCGTCATGGCCCTGTCCGCGCCCGTCGTAACGAAGATTGTGGACGGTTCGCTGACCAGCACCCTCGTCACTGGCCTGATCAATGGGAAGTCCTATGTGTTCACGGTGACCGCGAGGAACACCGTGGACTTCGGCCCCCCCTCTGACCCGTCAGACCCGGTAATGCCCTCCGGTGTGCCGGGCAAGCCAATCATCATGAGTGCGTTCCTCGTGTCGCACAACAGCGCCAGCATCGCCTGGACGCTGGCCAGCAACGGCGGGTTGCCCCTTGGAGAGGTCGTCTTCGACGTCTTCCGCGATGGCGTGAAGATCGCCACTACGCCGGAGAATACCTACACCGACGCCGGCCTCACAGTTTGTACGCTGTACTCTTACACCGTGCAGGCCAGGAATATCAACGGAGCGGGACCGGTCAGCGACCCGAAGACCGTCAAGACGGCTTGCGCGCCCGACGCCCCCATCATCAGCGTGCTCGATGGGGACAAGCAGGCGCACGTGTCGTGGTTCCTGCCGCCGCCGCCTCCAGGCCCCTTCGAAGCGCCCACAGGCTATGAGCTGCAAATGCGCACGGGCGCCGGGCCTTTCGTCACCATCGCCATGCCGGCGGCAACGCAGACCGCCTACACCGTGAATGACCTGACCAACGGCGTGACGTATACGTTCCGCGTGCGCGCGATCAACGCTGCCGGCGCCGGCCCGTGGTCCGGCGAAGTCTCTGCCACGCCGTCTGCCTTTCCCGGCGCGCCCGGCAAGCCGGTGGCCAAGCGCGCCGGCCCGTTGGCCCTCTTGCTGTCCTGGACTGCTCCCCTGGACACCGGCGGGCTGCCCATCCTTGAGTACCGGCTGGACGGCTACGCCCTACCCTCATCCCTGACCAGCCTTGAGATGACCGCCGCCGCGCCGGACGTGGTGGTCTTCGTGGGCGGCGATAAGACCTCCGCCATAGTGGGCGGCCTCACCAACGGCACCCGCTACATCTTCACCGTCACGGCCCGCAACGCCCGTGGCTTCGGGGCGCCTTCCGAACCCTCCGACCCCGTGACTGTCGGCGGTCCTCCGGGCAAGCCCGTGATCACCGAGGTGTCCGCCACGCACAACAGCGTCCACCTCAGGTGGATTGTGGACGATGGGGGCCTCCCTGTGTTCTTCAACGTCATCAGGGATGGCGCGATCGTCGCCACCACCACCGCGATGGCTTTCACAGACACCGGCCTCGCGCCCAGCACTACATACAAGTACCGGGTTCGCGCCACCAACGAGGAGGGGTCCAGCGAGAGCGACGAAACCCCGGTCAAGGCGGCGCCGGGCCCCGACGCCCCAGATCTCAAAGCTTTCCCCTGGAACAAGGCCGTAGACCTCATTTGGGCAGGAGCGACGGGGTTCTCAGTCGTCGAGTTCGTGCTGGAGATGAAGCTCCCCAGCGGGGGCTTCACCACCGTCGGCGTCTTTGGTCCAGGAGCGACGGCCACCACAGTCTCCGGCCTCACCAACGGCGTGCCCGTGACCTTCCGTGTCCTGGCCCGCTACGTCGGCGGGCTGGAGCTCTACTCCAGCGAGGTCACCGTTGTGCCCTTCGGCCCGCCAGGCAAGCCCGGTAAGCCAACGGCAACGCCCGTGGGCGCCGATGCCCTGGTGCAATGGATGCCCCCTGTAGACGACGGCGGTAGGCCTATTCTTGGCTACAGGGTTGACGCCTTTGAGGTCGGAGTCACGTCCCTCGCAACCTTCGTGTTCAACAGGGAAGTTGGACCAGTCACCAGTACCCTGATGTCACCCCTGACAAAGGGAAAGGAGTACTTCTTCGTCGTCACGGCGCGGAACGTAGCCGGGTACGGCGAACCCTCCAACCCGTCGGACGACTTCATGTCCGCTACCGAGCCGGGCCAGCCAATCCTCAGCCTCGGGACTGTGACCCACAATAGCGTCCAGCTCGACTGGACGCTGGCCGACAACGGCGGCCTGTCGCCCGTGGTCTTTGAGGTCTACCGGAACGGCGCGATGGTGTTGACCACCACCGCCTTGGCGATCACGGACACGGGTCTGTCCCCCAGCACCAAGTACACGTACCGGGTGCGCGCTTTCAACGCGCGCGGCTTTGGCAAATTCAGCAACGAAGTATCCGCAACGACCTCCGGCAGCCCCTCTGCGCCCTCAATTAACGTGACCGCCAAGGACAAGAGCGTCGACGTCTCGTGGATACCGGGGCCCGGCGCGCCCTTTGCCAAGTTCGAGTTGCAGATGGGTCTTGCAGGCGGGCCGCTTCTCCCGCTTGTGGAGCTTCCTCCAACCACTACCTTCTTTGCCGCCACCGGCTTGACCAACGGCGTCACCTACTGCTTCCGCGTGCGCGCCCACAACGCAGCCGGCCCCGGGGAATGGTCCCCCACCGCCTGCGCCATGCCCAACGGCCTGCCAGGCGCGCCCGGCAAGCCGTCTGCCAAGGCCTTCGAGCAATCTGCACTCGTGAGCTGGACGCCGCCGCTGGACAAGGGCGGATTGGATATCACCCGCTACACCATCAGGACGTACGAAGTGCCCGGCGTCATGGTGACCACTTCTTCGGTCCTTATCAGCACTATCATTGTTGACGGCAAGCTCACCAGCGCCCTGGTCAGCGGCCTGGTCAACGGCAAGAGCTACAACTTCTCCGTTGCGGCCTCCAACTCCAACGGCGAAGGCCCTGAGTCGCTTCCATCCGACGCCGTCAAGCCCGGCTCTCCTCCCACGCCGCCCAGCGCGCCTAACTTCGTCAAGGCCACGCCAGGCAACAAGATGGCCAAGCTGTCATGGCAGAAGCCGGTATCCGATGGAGGCAGCGAGCTGGTCTCCTACAAGATTTACGCCAAGATAGGCGCGTCTGCGCCTGTGCTGGTGCTCACCGTAGCTGGTACCCAGCAAAGCGCAGAGGTTACGGGCCTGACCAATGGGGTGACCTACCGGTTCCTGGTCACCGCCACCAACGCCGCCGGACTTGAAGGCCCGGCAGGCGTCTCCAACGACGTGACGCCTGCCGGCACGCCCACCGCGCCGCTGAACGTCACGGCTGTTGCAGGCAAGGCATCGGCCGTTGCGTCGTGGGATAAGCCCCTCTCCGATGGCGGCAGCTCCATCACCAAATACATCGTGACATCTTCTCCAGGCGGGAAGACTGCCGAGTGGTCCGCGGGCGATCTGAAGGCAACAGTGACCGGCCTGACCAACGGCGTGTCTTACACCTTCACTGTACGCGCGTTCAACGCCATTGGCCCAGGCCCGGCGTCCGCGCCGTCCAACCCCGTGACGCCTTCCGCCACCGCGCCCGCAACGCCGGACGTAACGCTGATGACACCCTCACCTACCAACGCCGCCAGCGCGACGTTGCGGATTAAGACGGGAATCGCTAATGTCGCAAAAGTCATCATCTCCGGCGGCCTGAGCGAGGTCGTTACCACTACGCCCCCATTCACGCCAGGGGAGGCGTTTGAGATCGCTGTCCCGCTCAAGCCCAACACGGGCAACACGCTGGAAGTGCGCGCCGCCAACAGCGATGGCGTCGTCTCCGAGCCGGCGTTTGTCGTGGTCATCCAAGACAGCATCAAGCCGCTCTTGGGCGAAGGCAACGTCTCCACGCCGCCGTCGCCCACCAAGCTCGGCGAGACGGTCTTGACCGTGACCGGCGTCGAGGTAAACGCCACTATTGAAGTGGCGCGTGGCGGCGTTGTCCTCGCCTCCACCGTCGTCACGATCCCCGGCAAAGTGGAGACCTTCAAGATTGCGCTCACGCCCAACGCCACAAACACACTGGAAGTGACTGCCACCGACCTCGCCGGCAACACATCCAACAAGATTACACGCGTGGTCGTCCATGACAACATCGCGCCTGCCAAGCCAACCATCAACACGGTGAACGGGCAGCTTCCGGGCAGCGCCACGCCCACCAACAAGACCTCCATCATCGTTAATGTGACGGCGGAGAACGGTTCGCTGGTGATGATCACCGGCGGCAAGACCCCCGCCTTCAAGAGCGCGTCCACCGTTGACATCACCGTGGAGCTGAAGCTCAACCAGGACAACCTTCTGTCCATCGTCGCAACCGACGCCGCAGGCAACGCGTCCGTGGCCGCTACCGTGACGGTGAAGCAGGACGGCGTTGCGCCCAGCGTCTCCGTGGACCCCATACCCGCCTACACCACCAGCACTGCGCTGACGCTGAAGGTGAAGACCGAGGCCGGCGCGACGATCATCGCCTCCATTCTCGGCAACGGCATGACCTCTACCGTTGCCACAGGCGGCACGGATGACGTGCGCCTCACGCTGTTGTCCAACAACCTCAACGTCATCACCGTCGTGGCCGTGGACGCCGCCGCCAATACCTCCACGCCTGCCGAGCTGAAAATCACGCACGACAACGTGGCCCCCAGCCTGGTTGTCCTTGTGCCGGCCAATGAGACACAGACGGACACACCGCTGGCTGTGTTTACCCTCAGCATCTCTGCCGAAAAGGACGCCCTGGTTATCATCACCGGCGGGGCCGAGACCGTGACTGATAAGGGCACGGGCGTTGCGCGGTCCGTTGACGTGCCGCTGAACCCCGAGGTCCTGAACGTCCTCAAGATCAAGGCGGTTGATGCTGCGGGCAACTCCCCACCCGAGGTGACAAGGAACATCAAGTCGTCGGCTGCGATTCCCGCGCCGCCAACGGTCTCTGTTCCTGTGTCGCCGGTCAACGCAAACAAGGTCAAGTTCACCGTGACCAACATCCAGGGGACCAAGCTCACGGTGAAGCACACCAGCAGCGCTGCTTCCTCCACCGTCGAGTTCGTCACGTCCCCTGGGGACACCAAGACCCTGAACCTGGACCTGTCCCAGGACGACGTCAACGTCTTTGCCTTCAAGGTGAGCAGCGCCGCCGGCGTTGACTCCGCCGTTGTCACACGCTCGGTCACCGAAGACTCCACGCCGCCTGCTCAGCCGGCGCTGCGTGAGGCTGTCCCTGCCGAGACCAACCTCTCCTCCATCATCATCAAGCTGGAGGTGGAGTCCGGCGTCACCGTGACCGTCACGGAGCTCAAGTCCAAGAAGCTCGTCGGCTCCGGCAAGGCCTCCTCCCCCATAGACATCCTGGTGGAGCTCCAGCTCAACCAGGACAATACCCTGTCCATCCGCGCCATTGACGCTGCGGGCAACCAGTCGCCTGCCCTGGAGCTGGTGGTCCGCCAGGACGGCCAGGCCCCCGACAAGCCCAAGCTCATCGGCAAGGTCAAGTCCCCTACGACGGGCACGACCGCAACGCTGAAGCTTTCCGCCGAGACCAACTCCACAATAGAGGTCAGCGGCGGCAAGACGCTGAAGACCGCCACGGCCACCGGCGAAGCGCAGGATGTCGTCGTCGAGCTCAACACCGGCAACGGCGTGCTCAACACCCTGGTGGTCATCGCCAAGGACTCCTTGGGCAACGTGTCCGAGCCGCTCACCGTGCTGGTGATGCAGGACAACGTCAAGCCCGCCGCACCCATCGTCACATCGCCGCTGGCCCCTGGCGAAACGACGATGTCGGCCTTCATCACCCTGACGGTAGGCTATTCCGCCACCGATACTACCATCAAGACCATTCAAGTCGCCGGTCCCGCCGCGGACGCCAAGGAGCCCGCCACGGGCTCGGGCGAGCAGGCTGTGCGCGTCGTGCTCAAGGCCAACACCGACAACGTGCTGGTCGCCACCCTTGTAGATGCCGCCGGCAATGTCTCCGAACCCACGACGGTCACCGTCAAGCGCGGTCCCGCCGAGACCAGCATCTTCGGCACGCTCAGGGGCACGCCCGAGAACCTCTCCGACGCTCAGGCTATCGCCACTACCGTCACGCCCGGTATCACCGTTGACCGCGTGGCTTCGGCCATTGACGCCGATTCCGGCGAGTTCGAGCTTGGCGGCCTTGACCCCACGGGCGAGTACACCGTGCAGGTCATCTACAAGGCCGGCGCAGGCACCGACACCCGCTACTACCAGGCCGGCGCGTCCGGCAACGCAGGCACGTCTCCCGCAAGCGCCACCAAGCTCAAGCCCGGCGCTGCAGGCATCAGCATTGAAATGTCGGTCCTGACCAAGCCCGTCATCACGGGCATCGGCGTTGCGCCCGCCGGCACGGACAACGACGTTGACCGCACGCTGACGATCACAGGAACGTCCCTCAGCGGCACGCAGGTCTGGCTGGTCGCCGACGCGAAGACCATCGAGCTACCCATCACGCTAAAGACCGACACAGCCATCACGGCCACCATCCAGGCGAGTACCGCGCCTGGCGCATACAAGGTCCAGGTCAGGACCGGCGGCGGCCTCTCAGAACCTTCCAGCGACACGGTCGTCATCACCAAGGCGGCCGGGATTGACCCGCCGGTCATCAAGAACCTCAGGGATAGGTTCGTGCGCGCGGGCTTCCCGTCGGTCATCCGCGTGGAAGGAGCAAACCTTAAGGGCGATGGGGAGACCCTCGTGACGATCTTGCCCTTGGGCCTCGTAGTGAAGGCCACCGGCATTAACTCGGCCGGCACGCGCATGAATGTGCCCATCCTCGGCACGCTTCCTACAGGCGTGTACCAATTGCAGCCACGCAACAGCAAGGGTATCGGCCCTGCCAGCGAACCGTTCGTTGTGGCATCCTGTCTGCCGCGTGGGCTACGGATCGCCAGGTTCCCCGTCTGCTTCGGCGGCGGCGGGATTTTCAGCCTTGCGCTGGAAAGCACGCTGACCGACTCCGAGCTGATCCTGACCAACGCCGGCGAGGACACCGCCCCAGGCGCGCCCATCGCCAGCGTGCGCCTGCCCCAGGGCACGTCCTTCACCAACGAGGCAGGCGAAGGCATTGAGACGCTGCTGCCGCCCAGGATGGTCACCCTCCCGGACGACCTCCAGGCCAAAGCGCCCGACGCCGTGGGCATCAAGCTGGGCCTGTCCGAAGGCCGCGTCCTGCTCTCCACTCCCGTGGTCTTGCAGGTGAAGATCACCCGCGCCGCCGCAAGCACGCCCACCCTCTTCCTGCAGCTCGACGAGACTACCTTCGAGGAGGCGGGCATCGAGGCCACCGTTGACGGCATCGCCTACAAGCCGGGCGGCATTGTGCTCAGCAAGACGCTGTTGCCGAATGGCCAGGCGGAGTTCCTTATGGCCGCCCTGCTCACCCACTTCTCCGAGTTCGTGGCCACGGACGAAGACCTGGTGCCGGATGTGCCGCCCAGCACGCCACAGAACGTCGAGGCCACGGCGGGCAACGCTCAGGCCACCATCACGTGGGAGGCCCCCGCCTCCGATGGCGGCGCGGACATCACGGGCTACACCGCCACGTCCAACCCCGGCGGCAAGACCGCCACGGTGGGCGCGGGCACGTTCACGACGAACGTCACCGGCCTGACCAACGGCACGGACTACACCTTCAGCATCGTGGCGACCAACAGCGCCGGCGACAGCGCGCCCGCCACAACCGACGCGGTAACACCTGCCACCACGCCTGGGGCACCCACGGGCGTCACCGCCGGCATCGGCAACACGCTGTCCATCATCTCGTGGTCGGCCCCGGTGTCCAACGGCGGCTTCGCCATCACTGGCTTCAAGATCACCAACGACAAGAACGCCACGACGCTCCTGGTCGGCAGCGGCAGCACCGCCGCCACATTCACCGGCCTGACTAACGGCGTGACCTACACCTTCACCGTCAGGGCCATCAACGCCCTGGGCGACGGCGATACGGCCGCGTCCAACGCCGTCACGCCCGCCGCGCCGACGGCAAAGCCCGGCGCGCCCACAGGCGTGACGGCGGCTGTAAAGGGGCCCACCAGCCTGGAGGTGACGTGGACGCCTGGTCCCCAGGGCGGCAGCCCCATCAAGGGCTACATCATCACGTCCGATCCACCCAGCACGAACAGCCCGCTGTCCGTTGACGGCGACGCGACGTTGACCAGCGCCGTCGTGACCGGCCTGACGCCCGGCGCCACCTACACCTTCACCGTGCAGGCCGTCAACGACGTCGGCGCCAGCGACCCCTCGGCAGCTTCGACAGGCGTCAAGGTCCCCGGCGCAACCCCTGGCGCGCCCACGGGCGTCAGCGCCACGGCGGGCAACGGCCAGGCGACCGTCAACTGGACTGCGCCGTCGCCGGGCGATTCGGCCATCACCAAGTACATCATCAGAGCCTCCAGCGGGGTCGAAAAAGAGACGCCCGCACCCGCCACGTCCTTCGTGTTCACCGGCCTGACCAACGGCGTGAGCTACACCTTCACCGTCAAGGCCGTCAACGACGCAGGCGCAGGCGCGGCCTCCGCCGCTTCCAATGCGGTCGTGCCGACGGCTGGCGGAGGCGGCGGCGGTGGTGGCGGCGGTGGCGGTGGCACAACGCTCACCGCTCCCGCTGCGCCGACCGGCGTAGCGGCCACGGCAGGCAATGCGCAGGCGGTCGTTACATGGACGCCCCCTGCCTCCGACGGCGGTTCGCCCATTGTCGGCTACACCATCGTGTCCGATCCCGGCAACATCACCGCAGTGGCAGGCGCAGGCGAGACGACAGCGATCGTTACGGGCCTGCAAAACGGCGTGACCTACACCTTCTGGGTGATTGCCACCAACTCCATCGGCAACAGCTTGCCTTCCGGCAAGTCCGGCGCCGTCATGCCCATCGCGCCTACGCTGCCGCCGGTGCTCCCCAACAACACGGGGTCCTCCAGCGCAACGCTCAACTTCGAGCCCACCGTCAGCCAGACGGCCACGGCCAAGACCACCTCCGGCGCGGCGGTGGAAATCGTTGCCGGCGGCCAGATTGACCTGGCCGTGAAACCCGACGGCAGCAACGTGCTGGTACTGCCCATCAAACTGGCTGCCGGCGCATCTCTCGACCAGTTCCGCGACGACGCCTCCGGCGTGTCTGTCCAGGGCAACGTTGTGCGGATTATCGTGAAGGACGCCCAGGGCCAGCCCAGCATCTACCTGGAAGCCAAAGTGAAGTCTGTCACCGGGACCGGCAATACTGCTGAGGTCCAGCTCCAGGACTTCCGCCTGAAGACCGCAGAGCAGCGCAAGGTGGTCAACGGCGACGTAGGCACGGCCTCCGTGACGTTTGACGCCGCCCTGGTTGACGTGGACATCGCGCCCGATGCAACCATCACCGTCACGATTCAAAACGCGCCGGACGCCCCCGACAAGACCGCCTTCGACGCCGCAGCCGCTGCAGGCAACGCCAAGGTAACCGCCTATGCCTATGCTGCAAAGGTCGAGAAGGTCAAGCTGGCCGACGAGACCGACATCGGCCAGGCCTTCGTCGAAATGAATGCCGGCAAGGGCTTCGTGGACAAGTACGGCCTGAGCAAGGTCAAGATCATGCGCAGGGCCGATGGCGGCGCGGTGAGCACCCTTGCCACTGAAGTCAAAGGCTCGGACGACGAGGGCAACGTGACCTTCCGCGCCACTTCGCCCAAGGGCCTCTCCGTCTTCGCCCTGGTGGTGCAGGAGACGCTGCCTCCGCCGCCCACGCCGACGCCCACGCCAGGGCCGACGGCTACTCCTACGCCGACGCCACCTCCGGCAACGGCCACGCCTACGCCGACGCCTGGTGTTGGCACGCCGACGCCAACCCGCACGCCGGCGCCCGGCACGGTCACGCCGACGCCGACGCCAACCGTGGTTGGGCCGCGAACGCCGACGCCGACGCCCACACCGACGCCTGGTGTTGCTACGGCTACGCCGACAGCCAGCCCAACGCTCGTGCCGCCGACGCCCACAGCCGGGCCAGGCGTGCCCACCGGCGCAGGCGGGGCCACGATCATCATCATCGTGGTGATCATCGTCGCGCTGGCGGCAGTGGTCGGCTTCCTCATCTTCCGCCGCCGCACGGCTCAGGGATAGCCTGATACACGTACCCGAATAGCGAAGGGGGCGGGCAGCTAAGCTGCCCGCCCCTTCCTGCGCCCATGCTATAATCAACCTCACATCACGCCATCCCAGGGACACACATGCTGACCGATAAATACGCATCCCGCCGGTACGACGTTGAAGACGAAGCCAGGATAGACGCCGAGGTGCTGGAGCACATCCCCTTCGACTACCCCGGCACGGCCACGGACGTCACCTACGAGACAAACGAGTTCACCTCCGTCTGCCCCTGGACAGGCCTGCCGGACTTCGCCCGCCTGGTCATCGTCTACCGCCCCGGCGATAGGCTGGTGGAGCTGAAGTCGCTGAAGTACTACCTCACCTCCTACCGCAACGTGGGCATCCTGCAGGAGCACGCCATTAACCGCGTGCTCAAAGACCTCGTCGCCCTGCTCCAGCCGGAGCGCATGGTGGTGGAGGGCTACTACAACGAGCGCGGCGGCTTGCGCACCCACGTCCGCGCCGAATACCCCGCCGCGGGCTAGGCGATGGCCTCCCAGGCCACGCAGTCAGAGAGCGACGCCCAGCTTCCGGCTGCCCTGGAAAACCATGCCGCAGACCTGGCCGGCCAAGCGGGCGCCCTGCTCCTGGACTACTTCAACCGCCCTCTTGAGACCACCTACAAGTCCAAAGGCCACGGCGATCCCGTCACCGATGCCGACAAGGCAGCGCATGAGCTGCTGGTCAAGGGCATCCAAGCCCGCTTCCCAGAGCACGGCGTCCTTTCAGAAGAGGGCGCGGGCACTCCCCCAGCCGGCGCAACTCCCTACCTCTGGGTCATTGACCCTCTGGACGGCACGACAAACTACCTCAACCGTTTCCCCCTCTGGGGCGTCTCCATCGGCGTGCTGCGCAATGGCGTTCCCGTCGCCGCCGCCCTCTACCTCCCTGCGCTGGCCAGCCTGGGCAGCCCCCTGCTGCACGCCCGCGCCGGCGGCGGCTCCCACATCGGCGATGCGCCCCTTGCGCTGGCTTTCGGCGCGGAGACCTCCGACCGCCGTCTGACGACGATGCCCGCCTACTTCCGCGGCCAGTTCCGCATGTCGAAAACACTTCGCCGCAACATCGGCGAGGTGCGCAACACCGGCAGCATCGCATGCGAGCTGGCGCTGGCTGCCACAGGCTCCCTCCAGCTTGCCG
Organism: Chloroflexota bacterium; assembly: GCA_016210395.1. Taxonomy (GTDB): domain Bacteria; phylum Chloroflexota; class Dehalococcoidia; order Lucifugimonadales; family JACPCL1; genus JACPCL1. The sequence continues at coordinate 21,125 of JACQUI010000102.1, forward strand.
CGTTCGGCTCGCCGAAGATATGGGATGTAGCTGCAGGCGCGCTCATCGTCAATGAGGCGGGCGGACGGGTCATGGTGCGAACGCGGAGGAGCCGCTGGAAGCCCTTCGAGTCGTTCCTTGATCCCGGCGCCGGCCTTCCCCGCGACGGCAACCTGGCCAAGTGGGGCGCCGGCCTGCTGGCGGGCGCGCCCGCTGCCGTAGACGCTGCCGCCTCCGGCCTTCGCCCGCGCCTCGGCCTGGTACGGTGGTTCCGCCGCCTTCTCGACAGGCGGTAGCAAGGCCGTCCTCCCGTAGGAGCGACGCATGCGTCGCTCCTACGGGAGGACGGCTCGGGTCTGTCCCTACCTGAACCGGGGCAGCACCTCGCGGCCCATCATGCGAATGGCGGCCAGCGCCTCTTTCTGGCCCATGCCCGGCCACTGCATGCGCATGATGATGGTCTCGACGCCCAGCGCCTCGTAGCGCCGGACCTCCTGCTCGCATTGGTCTGGGTCGCCGATGATGAACCGGTCCTTCAGGATCTGCTCGAAGGGCACGTCAATCCTGTCGGCCTGGGGCAGGTCCCGCGCATGCCCCAGCGACGCGCGGTCTGCGTACAGCGCCTCCACCGAGGGCCGGACGGTCTCCATGGCCTTGCGCTTGCTGCCGGCCACGTACGCCTCTCTCCACGCCCAGATCACCGGCTGCTTGCCTGCCTTCTGCGCGGCCTCCTTGAACAGCGCCGCCTGCTTCTCGATGGTCGGGTACGTGGCGCGTGTGCTGATGAGCCAGCCGTCCGCAATGCTGGGCGCGCGCTGGATGCCGGGGTCGGCGTTCGCCGCCACAAGGATGCGCGGGTACGGCCGGCTGGCGGGCCTGGCGATCGGCCTGTCCACGTCCACCTGAACGTATTTGCCGTGGTAGCTCACCACGTCTTGCGCCCAGAGCTGCTTCATCGCCTCCAGCGTCTCCAGGAACCTCCCCAGCCGCTGCTTGGCAGGGATGCCGAACGCGTCGAACTGGAACTCGCGCCACCCTTGCGCCACCGCCACGGTCAGCTTGCCTCCGCACATCATGTCCAGGGTAGACAGCTCCTCGGCCAGCACAATGGGGTGCTCCAGGGGCAGCAGGAACAGCGTCCCCAACGCCATGCCCGGGATGTGCGCCGTCAGCCGCGCCTGCAGGAGCGTGCCTTGCAGCCCGCGTCCAAGGTGGCCGCCACTGACCCACACAGCGTCGAAGCCGGCCTCCCGCGCGGCCTGCGCCTTCTTGATAGAGTCCCTCAGCACCTCCTCCATGGACTGCTCCGGCAGCCCGCCAAAGAGCAAGAGCCCGAAGTTCATGTCGCCTCCTTCAGAGCCTGTCGTATCAGCAACGCCTCACCTTCACCGTATTCTGAGGCTGCGCTTACTTTACCAACCGTCACGTCTGCCCTCCCCCCGCCACCGCCTTCCAGAGGATTCGTTCCTCCCAAAAAATAAAACGAATCCAGATACAAACCCAAGCCAATAAAGGCCCCCAAGAAGCGCAAAAAACGAATCCCCGCCCCTCCTCTCCTCCCCCCGCCGACTGACCTCTTCCGCGCGGCAGGCCGCCGGCCCTGCCGTCCGTCACGTCCCTGCAACAATTCCGCTGCGCTCCCCCGTCTGCCAGCCTATGTCCGCCCCGTTCGCGCCGCCCGCACCTTCGCCAGCGCATCCGCCGATGCGCCGCGCAGTAGCGTGGGCACGTGCGTGTACAGGTAGCCCACGCCCTGGGCAGCGTACTGCGCGATCACATCCGGCGCGCCCACACAGCCGGCGGTGCGGCCCGCCGCCATGATGGCAGCCAGCGCATGTTGCACCGCCTGCCGCACCTCCGGGTGGTTCGGCTCCTTCAGGTGGCCCAGCGAGCCGGACAGGTCCGTCGGCCCGACGAAGAAGACGTCCACGCCCTCTACGCGCAGAATGTCCTCCAGGTTGCGCACCGCCTCTGCATCCTCGATCTGGGCGCAGACCAGCGTCTCGTTGTTCACCCAGTCCACGTACTCGCTGCGTGAGGCGCGCAGCTCAAAGGTGGCGCTGCGCAGGGCCGCCGCGCCCATGCCTCGCGCTCCCAACGGCGGGTACTTGATGGCTTCCACCGCCCGCTTGGCGTCGTCGGCCGTCCGGATGTGCGGCATCTGCGCGCCCATTGCGCCACGGTCCAGCAGGCGCGGAAGCTCGTCCGACCCCGCAGACGGCGGACGTACGATGGGGATGACGCCCGCCAGCTCAGCGGCCATGCACATGTGCTCCACCGCCTCTGCGTTCATGGGGCCGTGCTCGCAGTCAATGAGCACCCAGTCGAACCCGCAGTACCCGATGATCTCCACCAGGTGTGGAGAAGGGAACGTCAGTGAGACGCCGATGGCCGGCTGGCCGGCCTTGAGCTTGGCCTTCATGGTGTTGGCGCGCATAGTCACCGCCGGAGCAAGATGCCGCCTAGTCTAGCGCATTGCGTACGTCTTCTCCAGGGTCCATACCTCTGCTCTAGATACTAGCTCTAGTACTTTCAGATAAGCCTGTGCTCAAATGGAGGCCGTAGTTATGGGTACGTATTTAGTAGTAACGAGGCTCAAGAACGATGACTACGTACAGAGCAGTCTTGCAACCCCTCCGCGGCAATCTGTTCCTGCGCTCTGCTTTGCTGGCAGCCGCAGTCATCATCGTGGTCGGGGCCGGGATCCTGTATGCCATCCGGTTCCCAATCGAAGAGCGCATCCGCTGGGAAGCAACCGATGATGCCTCCATCAAGGTCCAATCGCTCGCTCGAAACCTTCTCGATCCCCACATGCTTTCTGGACCGCTTTCCGGGCAGGAGTATGAGAGGGTGGACCAGGCGGTGAGGGCATACGTCCTCACCGACCGTGTGAGACGGGTCAAGATATGGAACCCCGAGCTGGAAGTGATCTATTCTTCTCTTCCCTCCCAGATGGGCAGTGTAGTTTCCGACAACGATGAGCTTCATGAGGCCCTGGAGGGAAAGACGATTTACGAGTTGGGGACGCCAAAGGAAAGCCCGGATGACCTGGAGTTCGGCGCCGTCATAGAAGCCTACTTCCCCGTTTCCCTGCAGCCAGGCGCTCCCCCAGACATCGTTGCCGAAGTGTACATCCCGTACGCCCCCTACGCGGCAATCGTCGCTTCAATCCAGCGAATTGTCCTCGTGGCCGCTGCCCTGGCCGGACTCATCGTGTGCCTCGCCCTGTATTTCGCCTATCGGACGGGGTGGAAGGCAATCAACCGGGAGAAGAACATTGCCAGTCAACGCTCCGCTGAGATGGACAAGCTCTACCGGATCGTAGCCACAGAGCGCGGCACCCTTGCGGCCATCCAGGAGAGCATGGTGGAAGGGCTGCTTGTCCTCGACCGCTGTGGCAAGGTGGCCTACCACAACCAGGCTCTGGAGCAGCTCATCGGCCTCAGCGATGGGCAAATCATTGGGTTGCCGCTCAGGCAGGTCTTGGAAGGCAGGAGTCAGCTTTTCTTTGAGGACAACAAGACCTGTGACGCCCTGCTGGAGGCTTTGCAAAAGTGCCCCGGGGGACCGCTCACCATCGAAGTAGTGATGATATCCCCCCGCCATCGCGTGCTAAGCGCAACGGCCTTTCCCATCCCAAGAGACGGGCAAGAGCCGATGTCGGGCCTCCTCCTGCGCGACATTACCGAGGAGCGTGAAGCTGAGCAACGCCGCGACGCCTTCGTCTCCGTGGCCTCCCACGAGTTGCGCACTCCTATGACCGCCATTGTGGGTTTTGCCGAGCTCTTGCGCGACCGCGATCCCGCGCCTGAGGTGCGCAGGGAGTGGCTCCACTACGTGGTCCGCGAAGGCCAGAGACTCACAGCAATCGTGGAGGACATGCTGAACGTCTCCCGTATCCAGTCTGGGAAACTGACCGTGGACCTGGCCCGTGTGGATATTCGCGATATCTTCCGAACCGTCGCCGGCGCCTTGCAGCCGACCACGGCAAACCACAGGATCGTGATTGAGGCGCCACAAAGCATCCCCCCGGTCATCGCCGACAAGGACAAGCTGATGCAAGTCATCATCAACCTGGTGTCCAACGCCATCAAATACAGCCCCAACGGCGGCGACGTCATCCTCAACGCGACCAGCAATTCTGAGAGGGCAGAGCTTGTTCTCAGCGTTGCCGACCAGGGGATAGGCATCGCGCCCGAAGACCGGGCGCGCCTCTTCTCCACATTCACACGCATCCGGCGGCCCGAGACCGAAGGCATACGGGGAACGGGACTTGGCCTCTACATCGTGAAAGGCCTGGTGGAGCTCATGCTCGGACGCATCTGGCTTGACAGCGAAGTCCACAAAGGCTCCACGTTCTACGTCGCCCTCCCTGCCATCATCCCGGCGCAGCCAGTCGCCAGAGCATCGGGAGCAACTGTTACAGGATAGTCAAGTGACCCAATGAGAAAACAGGCGGTGCGCCAAAGGCGCACCGCCTGTTAGCAAATCTTGCTAACCTAAACGCTAAATCTACTGGGAAAGGCCGCGCTAGATCCGCCGGTCTTTGCCGGCAAAGGCCTCCGCAACAGCACGGCGCTGCACCTTGCCCGTGGCGGTGCGCGGTATCTGCGGGACGACATAGATGGAGCGCGGCGCTTTGAAGTCGGCCAGCCGCTCCCGGCAATGCTTGATCAGCTCCGCCTCGGTCACCTGGCCGCTCAGGACGACCGCCGCCGCCGGCTCCTCGCCGTGCGTTGGGTGAGGGACGCCGAACGCCACAGCCTCCGCCACAGCGGGATGGCTCAGCAGCGCCTCGTCTATCTCTACGGGCGCTATTTTCTCGCCGCTGCGGTTAATCAGCTCCTTGATGCGCCCCACCAGGGACAGATAGCCGCCCGCGCCAACCACGCCCTCATCGCCTGTGCGGAACCACCCGTTCACGAACGATGAAGCATTGGCTGCAGGATTGTCCTCATAGGCCGAGATCACGTTGGGGCCTTTGATAACAACCTCACCCTGAAGACCTTCAGGAAGCAGATTCCCCTCCCCGTCCATGATGCCGATCTCCACCCCTGTTGCCATGCCGACGCTTCCCGGCACGCGCCTGCCCGGCGGCAGCGGATTGGACGCCATCTGGTGCGCGGCCTCGGTCATGCCGTAGGCTTCCAGCACCGGCACGGCAAACCGCGCCTCCATCTCGTGCATGAGCCCGGCAGAGAGCGATGAGCTGCATGAGCGCACGAACCGCAGGCTCCCCAGCAACGAAGGGTCAACGCTGTTGCTCCTGGCCCGGGCGACCAGCGCCTGGTGCATGGCGGGTACAGCGGTGAACCACGTGGCCTGGTAGCGCTGGACCACCGGCCAGAAGCCCATAGGGTTGAAGCGCGAGGGCAACACCACTGTGCCGCCGGAGGCAAGGGTTGCCAGCGTGGACGCCACGAGGCCGTGGACGTGGAAGAGCGGCATGACGCACAGGGACACGTCTTCGGGCGTCAGGTTGTAGGTGCGGATGATGTTGCCGACCGAGGCCATGACGTTGCGGTGGCGCAGCGGCACGCGCTTGGGCCTGCTGGTGGTGCCGCTGGTGTGCAGCACCAGGGCCACGTCTTCTGCCTCGGCGAACCCATCGGAGGACCAGCCGTTCCGGTGCGCAGCGGTCTCCAGCCTCACTTCGCCCTCGGCGTCCATGCCTGCGACAACATGAATCGCTCCCGGCGGCAGGGCCTGGACTGCGGCCTCGGCCCCATCCTTGGGCGTGATGAGTACCTTGGCCCGCGTGTCCTCCAGGTAGAAGGCGAACTCCTGGGACTTGTAGGCCGGGTTCAGCGGAGCGGCAGTCCCCGCCGTGGCGGCTGCAAGAAAGAGGATGATGGCTTCAGGTGTGTTGGGCGTCACCAGGGCTACCCGGTCGCCCCTACGCACCCCAAGGGCCTTGAGGTCCTCGGCCACCCGCTGGACCTGTGAGCGGAGCGATCCGTAGGTGATCGCCGGGCCATCGGGTGACTGGATTGCCGTGTGGGAGGCCACGCTGGTTTCCAGCAACGCCAGCAGCGATTGAGCGGAAGCGGTGATAGTCATGTGCCAAGCCTCCCGTACGCCGGTTGTCCGTTACGATATATGGATATAACCAGGTGAACAGCGCCCGTTCTCTGTAATGAATGCGCATGAATCAGCTAAATGCATGTTAACGCCTATACATGCGCCATGAGCCATTGACAGAAATTATAGTAAGCTATGAGGTATTTGTCAAACCCCTGTGCGAGCAATGATGGTATTGACGATTTGAATTGGACTTTTGCCAGGACGATGGCTACACTGTGGGCGCAATGGTCAGACCACCAGACCAGCAGACCACAACGCTGGACCCCGCCATCACAGCGGTGCACCGCACACGCCTCTTCGAAAGCGTGGTGGCGCAGTTGCGGGAGCTTATCCGGGACGGCAAGCTCCTGCCGGGGCAGCGCCTTCCCTCTGAGCGGGAGATGGCCCAGCGGTTCCAGGTAAGCCGCGCCTCGGTGCGCGAGGCCGTCCGCGCCTTAGAGCAAGAGGGCCTGGTGGCGACCCGCTCCGGCGCGGGGACATTCGTGAGCGAGGAGGGCTTTGATGCGGCGGTGGATGTCCTGGCAAAGCGATTGCTGGCCGGACGCGAGGTCGTCGCAGATATCCTGGAGCTGCGGTTGCTCCTGGAGCCGCAGATAGCGGCACTGGCTGCCCAGCGGGCAACGGCGGGGGACAAGGAGCAGATGGCGGCTATTCTGAGGGAGCAAGAGGCGCAGGTGGCGGAGGGAGAGACCGGGGCCGCCGCCGACGTGGCATTTCATTCCACCGTTGCTTCCGCCTCGCACAACCAGGTCCTGGAACGGCTCAGCGCAACGCTCGCCGACCTCCTGTCCCCCATCAGAGACGAAGGCCTCCAGACGCCGGACCGCTCCTACAGCTCCCTGCGCACCCACAGGGCAATCCTTCAGGCAATAGAGGCAGGAGACCAGGAGGCCGCCCGCTTGGCCATGCAAGAGCACATCGAGGGCGTGGAACGCGAGCTTTCGCAGGACTCGCCGGGGCGCCAGTAGCGGGGCACGAGGGGCAAGAATTGCAGGGCGGGGGATATTCGTAGGGGCAGACCCGCGTGTCTGCCCAGTCCCATGGGTAGGCGGATACGTCGGTCCGCCCTTACAAGCAACGTTCATGGCTTCACCTTCTCAGCACAGGAACAGGAAAGGAGGGTAGCGACTTTGACAACATTCGCAGTAGAAGTCGTGTACCGGGGCATTTTCCAGCGGACCCTTTCCCGGAACATCTGCCGGGGCATCGTCCTGGCTGCCAGGAAAGAGGGCAAGATTGGGACGGCGTTCGGCCGGTACGGAGACTCCCCGGAGAGGAACGGCATTCCGGCCAAGTATTTCGCGGTCGTCGCCGACGACCAGCTCGCGCTGGAGGAGACCCTTGCCAGGTACGAGCCAACGGAGGTGGACGTCACCATCTGCGTTGACGACACCATGTGCAAGGGCATCGAGTCCTGGGCCTGGTACGGCCTCCAGCCCATCAACGCCCTGACCAAACAGGGCGGCACGCTCCTCGTCGTCTCCAAGCAGGCTCCGGAAGCCCTGCTGGAGGACATCCACCGCAAGGACGTTCCCTATGAGGTGGGCATCATCAGCGGGCCCGCAAGCTTCTCCGGCCTGTGGGTCTACAAGGACGACCATACCGATGTGCGCATCCTGGGCGCCCTGGCAAAGGTGTGCCCCGGCCTTGCAGGCATGGACTCCTATGAGAAGGTCATCCAGGACGTGTGGAAGAGCGACCCCAAGGTCAAGTCGGCGCGGCGCTCCCACGACCTCACCTTGCGCCGACCCATCGAACCGGCGGAAGGCAACACCTCCACGCCATTCTCGTTCTCCAAGCCCGGCTGGACTGAGATGCGCCAGGCCCTCACCATCACCGGCGTCCCCCAGGGCGGCGGGTTCCGCGGAGGCACGGAAGGCTTCCAGGCTGCCCGCAGCGAGGTGTTCAAGAAATACAGCACCCGCACTATGCGCCCCGTTATTAACTTCCAAACATGCACCAAGTGCACCCTCTGCTGGCTCCAGTGCCCGGACTCCTGCTTTGACGTGACGCCGGACAGCCACTACGACGCCAACCTGGAGGCCTGCTGCGGCTGCGGCGTTTGCGCAGACGTGTGCCCGGTGGACAAGTGCGTCACCATGGTCAACGAGGCCCAGTTCAACGACAACGCCAGCCAGTACGAGTGGTTCCAGCGGGACCAGGCTGGCTACCTGCGATGGCTGGACGGCGTTATCACCCGGCAGGACGCAGAGGCCCGCTCCCATGGTCTTCACCACTGGGGCCAATACAAAGAAGAGATAGCTGCCGCGGCAGCATCGGAGGGTAGCAGATGACAACGAGGACTGAAGCCCCAATCGCAGAGCGCGAGGAGCTCATCAGCGGCAGCGAGGCCATCGCAAATGCCTGCGTCCTGGCTGACATTGACGTGGTCACGGCCTACCCCATTCGCCCCTACGACACCGTCATGCAGTACCTGTCGAAGGTTATCGCTGACGGGGACCTGAGCTGCGAGTTCATCGTCGCCGAGAGCGAGCACTCCCAGTTCGAGATCGTCAAGCACGCCTCCGCCGTCGGCGCGCGCACGTTCGTCGGCTCCAGCGGCGTGGGCTGGTTCTACGCCCTGGAGGCCATCGCCGTTACCGCAGGCCTCCGCCTGCCGGTGGTCGCGCTGGTGGGCAACCGCGCCCTGGACGACCCCGGCGCCTTCGGCTGCGAGCACAACGACGCCCTGGCGGTGCGCGACCTGGGCTGGATGATGAACTGGATCTCCACCGCCCAGGAGGCGCTGGACACCGCCCTCATCGCCTGGCGTGTGGCGGAAGACCCCCGCGTCTTCCTCCCCTGCGCCATCAGCGCCGACGGCGCGTTCCTGACCCACTCTCAGCAGATCGTCCGCGTGCCGGACAAGCGCCTGGTCCAGCGGTTCCTGCCCCCCTACAACCGGGGCGATCTTCAGCTACATCCCGATAACCCCATCACCATCGCCCCGCAGGTCAACGAGGACTGGCTCATGGAGATGCGCAAGCAGACCGACGCCGCCATGCGCCGAGCCTGGGATGTCATCATCGAGGCCAACGACGACTTCAACCGCATCTTCCACCGAGACTCCACACCCTTCACCGAGGAGTACATGACCGAAGACGCCGACGTGATCCTCGTGGGCGTCGGCACGCTGGCCCTGCCCATTAAGGTGGCGGTACGGCGGCTTCGTGAGCAGGGCCACAAGGTCGGCTTCCTGCGCATCAAGTGGTTCCGCCCCTTCCCAATGCCGGAGGTGCAGAAGGCACTGGCCAACGCAAAGGCCGTGGGCGTCATAGACCGGGACTACTCCTTTGGCTCACCCATGCACAGCGGAGTCCTGGTCCATGAGATACGGTCGGCGCTGTACGACCTGCCCCGGCGCGTGCCGGTGGTGAGCTTCATAGCGGGCCTGGGCGGGCGCGAGATCACGCAGCCCTATGCCAGGGAGATGTTCGACACGACAGGACAAGTAGCGCAGACGGGCAAGTCCGATGGCCAGACCCACTGGATCGGTGTACGGGAGAAGCAGGAATGACCACCACGCAGAACCTACCCCAAATTCGCGGCGTCCATAATGCTCCGCTGGCGGAGTTCTACACCTCAGGCCACCGCACCTGCCAGGGGTGTGAGTCGGCCCTGGTCATGAAGCTCATGGTGAAGGCGGCCGGCCCACGGACCATCGTCCTGGGCAGCACCGGCTGTATGTACGTGGCCAACACCACCTACTACAGCACCCCCTGGGTCGTGCCATGGATGCACACCCAGCTCGGCTCTTCCGGTTCGGCTGCCACAGGCACCGCCGCCGCCCTGAAGGTCCTGATGAAAAAGGGCAAGATGAAGGAGGAGCCCATCAACGTCATCTCCTTCTGCGGTGATGGCGGCGGCGCGGACATGGGCCTCTCGGCCATTTCCGCCTCGATGACCCACTCGCAGTACAACCACCTGGTGCTCATGTACGACAACGAGTCGTACGCGAACACGGACATCCAGGTGTCCGGGTCCTCGCCCTGGGGCGCCAACACCAGCTTCAGCACCCCCGGCAAGGTCCGCCGCATCATGAACGACCGGTGGAAGAAGAACACCGCCGCCATGCTGGCCCACGGGCATCCCAAGTCCCGCTTCGTCGCCACGGGCTGCCCTTCCTACGCCCTGGACCTGATGAATAAGGTGCGAAGGGCGCTGACCCTGGGCGGGCCGACGTTCATCCACAGCTTTGACCCCTGTCCCAAGGGATGGGACTACGACCCCAAGTTCTCTCACGAGCTTGGCATCATGGCTGTGGAGACAGGCCTCTGGGTGCAATGGACCATCGAGGACAACGTCCTGCGCTACGACGGCCCATCCCGCATGATCGCCTCCGGCAGGCGGAAGCGGAAGCCCATCGTAGAGTATCTGAAGCGCCAGGGCCGCTTCGCCCATTTCACAGAGGAAGACATCACGTACTTCCAGTCCCAGGTGGACGAGATATGGGACAAATGGGGCACGCCGGGCGTCTCCCAGGTACGGCTCGACGTCAAGGGTGACAGAGCGTAGCCGGAACAGCGCGGCAACCCAAAAGCAGGCCGACTCTGTCGGCCTGCTTTTGTTCAGGCAACCGGCGTATTAGCGGGCAGCTACCCTGGGCGCTTCCAGCAGCGCGTCCTGGCCTTCGCCGGCAAGGCTTGCGGGATACATGGAGTACAGTTGCGCCAGGAACGCCTCCACCACTGCGCCGTGGCTGGACGCCTTTCGCACCATCACGGAGGTCGGCAGCACGACGTTGTACCCCTCTTTGAGGGGCACGGTGGCGAGCGTCTCCTGCTCCAGCTCCGTGAGGATGGAGTTATAAGGAAGGAACGATATGCCAAGGCCACGCTCGATCATGCGCTTCGTGGCCTCGATGCTGTCCAGGTCCATCTGCACGTTCGGCACGATACCCGCTTCCCGCACCACCTTGTTGATCAACACGAAGTAGCTTGAGTCTTTGTCGTACAGGATCAGGGGCTCGTGGGCGACGTCGTAGATGCTGGCCACGCCCGCCCTCACGAAGGGGTGCGACGGGTGCGACACGAGGACGACGTGCTCATCGTACAGGTGGCGGCTTTCGATCTCCTGGTGCACCATGGTGCGCGTCAGGCCAATCTGCACCTCTTCCGAGAGCACCATCTCCAGCACATCGGAGGACCGGCCCGTCTTGATGGCCACGTCAACGCCAGGGTGGGCCTGGTGGAACGCCTCCAGAATACGCGGGAGCACATAGGCGCAGATGGCTCTGGCGGACCCGATGCGGAGCTTGCCGGTGGAAGCGCGATGCGTGGCGTCCACGGCGTCCATAGCGTCGCGCAGCGCCTCCAGCGCCCGCTCCACGTACGGCTGAAAGGCCCGCCCGGCCTCGGTAAGCCGGACGCCACGGCCCATGCGCTGGAACAGCGGCTCCCCCATCTCCCGCTCCAGCGCCAGGATGCGCGCGCTCAGAGAAGGCTGGGTGAGCTCCAGCGCCTCAGCCGCCCGGCTGAAGCTGTGGTGCTGCACTACCTGAAGGAACGCTTCCAGTTGGCCGATTTCCATATGCTTGTAGCCTCGCACAGGTATAGGCGTGGACTATGCGTATTATAGACTACAATCCACATTGTACATAGTATATCCCTGGGATTTTTCTATCATGCAGGAGGTAAGGTATGGCAAACCTCGAAGGGAAAGTGGCGCTGGTGACCGGCGCGTCCCGGGGTATTGGCAGGGCCATCGCCATCGAGCTGGGCGCGTGCCGCGCCACTGTCGCCGTCAACTACGTGCGCAACCGAGACGCCGCCGAGGGCACGGCGCGGGCAGTAGAAGCAGCGGGCGGTCGTGCGGACGTCTTTCAGGCGGACGTGGCTGTCCTGCAGGAGGCCCAGGCGCTGGTGCAGCAAGCGGTGGAGCGGTTCGGGGGCTTGGACTTCCTGGTCAACAACGCAGGCGTGGTCAGCGATCGGACTATCCGGCGGATGACGGGCGAAGAGTGGGGGCGCGTTGTGCACACGAACCTGGATAGCGTCTTCTACTGCACCAACGCCGCGCTCCCTCACCTCATCAGCCGTGGCGGAGGCCGCATCGTCAACATGGCCTCCGTACTGGGGCAGACGGGCAACACCGGCCAGGTGAACTACTCCGCCAGCAAGGGAGGCATCATCGCCTTCACCAAGGGACTCGCCCTAGAGGTGGCCCACTACAACATCCTGGTGAACGCCGTGTGCCCAGGCTACATAGAGACGGATATGATGGCGGGCCTAGCTCCCCAGTTCAGGGAAGGCCTCCTCAACCGCATCCCCCTCAAACGCTTCGGCGCGCCGGAGGAGGTAGCCCGCCTGGTGCGCTTCCTTGTCACCGAGGGTGACTACGTTACGGGCCAGCAGTTCAACATCAACGGCGGCATGTATATGTAGGTTGTGCTACCATTAGCTTTAGTGCGAGGCTGTTGACAAAAGGAATCTGAGTGCCTTGCAAATAGGTGCAGGCCGAGCGAATTACTGTCATGAAGAGAGCCAGTGAAGGGGGAACCACGCGTGACAGCGGACGCGTTGGTTCGCATTGTCATTCTGAGCCATGACGGTAGTCAGGCGA
>JACQUI010000109.1 GCA_016210395.1 Chloroflexota bacterium
CGGATCAGACCAACGGCTACGGTGACGTTGAACCACCAGCAGTCGTTCCAGACCACGTCGAACGGGACGAGGTTCGTACCCGTGTTCAGCCACTTCAGCCATTCGTCGGCCATGAGGAATGTGCCACGGTACTCGTACGGCAGCAGCTTGACGTTGGGCAGGTCAAACATCGAATCGGGGTAGGTCAGATCGGCTCGCTTCTTCGGTACTGCCACGTAGAAGTACACCGGCGCCTTCTTACGAGCCAGCGCACGCATGATGTCGAGGTGGTAGTTCCACTCCGACAGGCCGCTCAGGTCGGTGGACGTCCCATCGACGGCTTGGAGCATCAGGACACGCATTCACTCCCCCGCTCGCTAGAGGCTAGCACGTTGTCTCCACCTCAGACAATGCTGGAACACATCCACCTCAGACGGAGGAAAGGTCGATGGGACTGGACGCCGCTCGCTGACCTACCCGGTCCAACGGTTGCGCGGCCGCAGCTCCTTGTCTAGCCATTCTTGCTTCCTTCAATGAGGCCGTGGTTGCTCAGCCATGGAGGCTTGCCGGAGGTCAGACAGCAGGTGTGGCAGGATTTCCTACTTCAATGAGGCCATGGCCGAACAACCATGAAAACTATAGCTGATTCCCATCCTCCTCTCCGTACAGCAGCAAGAAATCTTTGTACACCTGCTGCCTGACCTCCGGGGACAACTCGTAGGACTGGAGGAAACACCGCTTCAGCCAGCGGTTGCCACCCTTCACGTTTGCGCACCACGACCAGTCGTACCACCACATGAGGGACCGCTCCTCGTCCGAGACACCGCTCTCCTTCAGCTTCTCCTTGCCGGCCTTCGTGTGTTGGTCAACCGCGTAGTCGGGCATGGGGTCCTTGCGCCCCTTGGAACGCTCCCATGCGACCGCGCCAGAAGCCATCCCTGCTTCCTTGTTCTTCGGCGCGCGGCAGAGGTAGAGGATCGCCACACCCAGCAGTTCCGGGGTGTGCGGCCCTTCAGACCACTTCTTCACCCGTTGCTCGTACAGGTGCTGAACGCCGGCGAGGAACGCGTAGACGTTGGGGTCAGCCAGCCCAATCTCCTCAGCCGCGATGACCCCGAGGCGGCGCCATAGGTGTTGGCCGAAGCCGGACTCCGTCAACTCCCAGGCCCAATACAGCGCGGCATCCTCATTGGCCCGCCTGATGGCCTTCTGGAGCGCTGACGTCACCTCGTCAAGGAAGTACCCGTTCTTCGTCCGTTGCCGGTATTCCTCATCCTTCCGGTGGGGCTTGTCGGGCGGGTCCTCGCCCAACAGCCGCGCTTGCTCTGGCATGTATGCCCTCTGGCCCTCAGGGGTTGTGTTTGTGTGAGGTAATTCTGTCACATGTGCCAACTGGAGGGCAATCTGGCACGCCAATTGTCGAGGACTTAGGGTATGGCGGAGGTTCCACTGGCCACGCGCGTGAAACATGATCCACTTGAGAAGCCGGATGTCGCTGAGCAACGGGATTCCTCCGATTGCCCTCCGGTCTCCACCCGCCCTCTTGACCTTACAGTCGACTCTAAGGTCTATGCTTTGCCCATGGACCACACGAGGGTACGATCATGAAGATCGGGAAACTGGCCAGCGCCACCGGGACCAACCCCATGACCATCCGCTACTACGAACGTCAGGGATTACTCCCTGACGCCCGGCGGACTGCTTCTGGGTACCGGGACTATGGGCAGGCGGACACGCACCGACTGGAATTCATCCACAAGGCGAAGCATTTGGGCCTCTCCCTGGAGGAGATCAAGGGCATCTTGCGGGTACACGACCAGCGGGAGGCGACCTGCGGCCACGTGTGCGGCCTGCTTGACCGGAAACTGGCGCAGATCGATGCCCTGATTCATGACCTTCAGGCATTCCGGAAGCAGCTGGCGGAGCTGCGAAAGCGGGCAGATCCCACTGCCGACTGCCGGCCTTCCGGTGGGCGCATCTGCGGAATCGTCGAGAACAGTGGCTTTGGCGCGCGCCAAGAGGTCCTGACGTGGGTCCGGCGCCCGGGCATGAAGGCGGAGTAGCACGCAAAGGGAGGGCACGCAGATGGAAAAGTACGACCTGCTCATCATCGGCGGAGGCGCGGCGGCCTTTGCAGCCGCCACCAAGGCGTCGGACCTCGGCAAGAGGGCCCTCATGTTCAACGACGGGCTCCCCCTGGGCGGCACGTGCGTCAATGTGGGCTGCATGCCGAGCAAGCGCCTGCTCACGGTCGGTGACGACCTCTACTATCCCCAGCACCCAAGGTTCGAGGCGCTGAAGAACGGACACACCCCGCCCTTCGATTTCGCTGCCGCCATCCGTGAGAAGAATGAGATGGTGGCCCAGGCGCGCCGGACCAACTACATCAACGTGCTGGAGCACCTGGATGGCGTCTCACTGGTGGAGGCGAAAGCCCGGTTCGTGGCGCCCAACCAGGTAGAGGCCAGTGGCAATGTGTACGAA
>JACQUI010000104.1 GCA_016210395.1 Chloroflexota bacterium
CCCGCGAAGAGCACAGCCCTGTCGCCGCGCACCAACGCCGACCGGATGCCCACCCAGAGCTCGCCCTCGCCCATCGCATCAACCCACCCCACAGGCGCGCCATACCAGCCCCGGTCGCCCTCCAGCCTGCGGATGGCCTCCCGGGCAATCGCCTTGGGCGCTCCGCCGACGGCAGGCGTGGGGTGCAACGCGGCGGCAAGGTCCAGCAGGTCTTTCCCCTCCAGCACACGCCCAAAGAAGGAAGTAGCCAGGTGCTGCACGTTGCCCAGACGCGCCACCTTCGGGCAGGCGTCCCAGTACAGGTCGCTGCAGAGGTTTCTCACGCCCTCGGCGACCTGTCCCACGACGGCTGCGTGCTCCCGCCGCTCCTTCGAGTCAGCCAGGAGACGCCGCGCAAGGACGTCGTCGGCCTCCGGGCTGGCGCCACGGGCCGTTGTACCCGCCATGCACGTGAGGCTCATCTCTCCGTTAGTCAGGCGCGCCAGCGACTCAGGCGACGCGCCCAGGAAACACGCCTCGGCGCTTTCGAATGCGAACACGGCGCAGCGTGGGTTGGCATGCTCAAGGCGGGCGATGGCGGCCTCCACCGAGAAGGGAGCTACGCCTTGCAGCGTCTTCCGGCGCGACAGCACGACCTTGGACATCTCCCCCACTGCGATTGCCCTCAGGGCTTCCCCTACCCGCGATTCCCATTCCATTGCTGACGTCTCGTCAACCAGCGTGCCGGCCGGCTGGCCCTGCGCCGGCGGGCCGCCTTCCGTAAGGCTGCGCAACATCTGTTCAAGCCGCGTAGCAATGCCGGCGGCGCTCCCCAAAGCAGGGAAAGCCCGCGCAGGCGGCGCTCCAACGACACAGTTCGCCGTCAGCCACACCTGATCGCCGGCCCACGTGAACAGCAGGCCGGGCAGGATAAGGCGGGCATCAGGGAAGCCATCCCATGTCCTGTCCGGCGCGGCCAGGGGATCAAAGCGGTACCCGCCCAGCAGCAGCGGCCCCGTCCCCTTGACGGCCTCGCCTTCAACCACAGCCCGCTCCAGAAGCCTCCGCCAGACGCGCCGGCTTTGCAGAATAGGCTCCGGCCCGTGCAGGGCAATCGTTGCCGCCGTATCCAGTCCCACCAGCCGGAAACGCTCCGATGGACATCCCCAGAAGGCCCGCTCCAGGCCCAGCCGCTTTCCGGCGGCAAAGGTCTCCACAGGCGACAGCGGCCAGTCTACTCGCTGGACAAGGCTCACCAGGACCGGACGGCCTTCCGTCGCGGCGCGCTCCCTGCCAAGGGCAAGGAGCTGCTCCAGGGGCTGGGCAATGGAGGGGAGTGTCTTGGTAGGGGTGCTCATGCCTTGTGTCTATGGGACGTGAGGTATGGCGCGGGGTCTGCGCCGATGCTGCGGAGGAAGGCGGCCTGCATCACGGGGGTGGCGCTGGAAAGGGGGCTGGGCTGGCCGGTGAGGAGCCAGCGCAGGATAACCTCGTGGACCGCGCCCACCCACATCTGCGAGACCAGGACAACGTCTTGTGGCGGCGCTTGCCCGGCGGCGATGGCTGCCTCCAGCTCTTTTTGAATAAGGGCCGAGAACTGCTGGCGGATGGGCAAAAACTTCCTGTCGGTGGCCCGCCCATGGCCGATAATGTTGAGCAGCAGCACCTGGGCCACCTTGCGCTGGCCCGCGAACGTGGTCATGAGGGCGTCAATGCTGGCGGTCACCCGGTGCAGAGGCGTCGGCTGGCCGGCCATCGCCTCCTCCACCTTTGCCATTAGCTTCTCGCTCATGCGCTGGACCAGCGCTTCCACCATTTTCTCCTTGCTGGGAAAATGAAAGTAGAAGCTGCCCTTGGAGGCGCCGGCCTTCTCGATAATCTCCTGAACGCCGGCCCCAGAGTACCCTTGCTGCGCTATGACATCCGTCGCAGCCTCAAGGATGCGGTCATAGGTGGTTGTGTCTCTGGCAGTGGCTTTGCTCATGTTTGAAAACAGACCAGTCAGTCTAGCTCCATCAGGATGCCAGAGGCCCCAGCAAAAGTCAACAAACGTCCAATACCTCCAGCGCCTGGCCCCAATCCAAATGGGCTAGAAGTATTGTCTAGTAGGACGGCCCTGCGGGAAAGTATCATGATGCCGCCCGAGGAGATTTCGTGTGTTCGTCGAAGCAGGCCGGTGGTTGGAGGCGGGCGTGAGGAAGATGCGCTGAGGGGGTGGAGGGTAACGCCCCAGGAATGCCAGCGGCTGAGCAATGACGCCTGGGATCCCCGCAAAATCTCTCACCTCCTTCTCTGCTTCGTGGTAAACTGGAACCCGTGAAATGTCCGGCGGTTCCAGACGTAGTGCTGCGTCATGCGCCGGGCGTGATACTGACTAAGCAACTCCTCGAAACCAGAAGTTCACAAACTCTTAATCCTGTCTTAACCAACTGACGCCGCCGGACTGCGAAACTGAAGCTGTGCCATCGCAGGTCAGGCTCAAGTTGGCGGTCAACGCCAATAAGGGCATGAGGATATTTACTATGAACGACGTTACCTTCGTGCTGCTGAGTTTTGAAGGCCCCGACGGCTACTCCCACGCCGGCGGGTTGGGCAGCCGCGTCACCGAGTTGGCCAGTACCCTGGCAGGCCTGGACTTCAAGACGCACCTCTTCTTCATCGGCGATCCGGACCTGCCAGGATATGAAACGCGGGTGGGCGGCAGGCTGCACCTGCATCGCTGGTGCCAGTGGATTAGCCGTCACCACCTTTCCGGCGTCTACGACGGCGAAGAAGGCAAGCTGTGGGACTGGGACCGCTCCGTGCCGCCCTGGCTGGAGCGTGAGGTCATGGAGCCTGCCCTGGCGGATGGCGGCAGCGTCATCGTCATGGGTGAGGAGTGGCACACGGCAAACACCATGATCGCGCTCCGGCACATCGTCAATCGCCGGGGTTGGTCAGGCCAGGTGCGTCTGCTGTGGAACGCCAACAACACCTTCTCCTTTCACCGCATCAACTGGGACGCGCTGAAGGCATCTGTCCATGTCACCACCGTCAGCCGCTACATGAAGCACATCATGTGGGGCTACGGCGTCAACGCCCGCGTGGTGCCCAACGGCATCTCCGAAAGCTGGCTCGCCCCTTTGGAGGCCAGGCATTCGGCTGCTTTCGCCCGTCTGTTGCGTGGCCGCCTCAGCCTGGCGAAGGTGGCCCGTTTCGACCCCGACAAACGCTGGCTCACGGCGGTAGAGGCGTTGGCCCAGATGAAGGCCCAGGGGCTCCACCCGCTGCTCCTCGCCCGGGGCGGCCTGGAGTCTCACAAATACGAGGTGGTTGATCGTATCAGGCACTTGGGGCTCACCATCACTGAAACCCAGTGGCAAGGGTCGGAGCCTGAGGTTTTCGCCGAGGCGTTGGCCCCTGCGTTGAGCGCAGACGTCATTGACATACGCAGCTTCCTCTCCCAGCCTCAGCGCAAAGTGCTGTACCGGTCAGTGGATGCCGTGCTGGCCAACAGCGGCCTGGAGCCCTTCGGGCTGGTGGGCCTGGAGACCATGGCGTCCGGCGGCGTCGCCTTCGTAGGGTGCACGGGCGAGGACTACGCGACGCCGGGTTTCGACGCCATCGCCATCCAAACAAGCGACCCGCGTGAGATCGCCTACAACGCCGCCGCTCTCTACCAGTCCCGTGAAGCCTCGGCCAGGATGCGCCAGGCTGCCCGGCGCACCGCAACCCGGTACACGTGGCAAGCGGTGATCAAACGCGCCCTTATTCCCTTCCTGGAAGAAACGGGCGTCGCTTTCCCTTCCGTGGCCGCCTTCCAGCAAGCAAGCTCCTGTACAGAAAACGACGAGGGTGGGACGAAGAACGCGCTCCCTGCAATTCGCGCCGGCGCGCGGGAGGAGTTGGTCCGGGAGCCGGCGTTGATTGCAGGCCGCCTCATAGAAGCGGGCCTGCCCAGCTAGTCAACCTCGCAGGAACCCCCCTACCTCAGTCCTCCCCCGCAAGGGAGGAAGCTGTTTTTGCAGGAATGCAGAACGGGCTGGCCGATGATATCGGGGAGCCTGTTCTGTTGGTTGACTGGCCCCATGTGCTACAATACGACTGCACCGGGGCGTAGCGCAGCGGTAGCGCGCTTGGTTCGGGACCAAGAGGTCGCGAGTTCAAATCTCGCCGCCCCGACCATTTTTCCTCATCTATTCATAGGCGGCGTCTAGCCACAGCCACTTCATCGGAACCTTGAGGCGGGGCAGTCTTGCCCCGCCTCAACTTTTTGGCGCCGCTTCCCCCTTCTTAAACCTCACGGAAACCTGACAATCCCCTCGCGGGAACGTTGGAGTAGATGAGGGGTGAGGAGCGTGTGCTATCATGCCATGTGGGTGCGTAGGCCACAGTATGGGTATCCGGCCTGAAGCTACACGCACCTCAAAGGGCGCAGTGCTTTCCCGAAAAGAAGGGCAAGACCCCTCCCAGCTACGGACAGCCATCGCCGCGCTGTACGAGACCCATTTTGACCGCGTCGCACGGTACATTAACGTGCGCATAGGCAGCATGAGCGAGGCCCAAGACCTGGCCAGCGAGGTATTCGTCCGCGCATTGCGCTCGGCGGATGCCTACAAGGACACGGGCGCGCCGATGGAGGCCTGGATATTCAGAATCGCGCACAACATCGCCGTTGACTTCCTAAGGCAGAAAGACCGGCGGCCGGCCCAGGTGCCCGTGGAGGCGGTCTTCTCCCTCTCGGCTGACCTGGAGGATCCGGTACAAGGGATCAGCCGTCAAGAGGATGCGAAGCGGCTACAGGTCGCGCTCATGCAGCTTACTGAAGCCCAGCGTCAGGTGATCGCGCTGCGTTTCGGCGGGGAGCTATCGTCAGAGGAAGTGGCAGCGATCATGGGCAAGAAGCCGGGGGCGGTACGGGAGATGCAGAGCGCCGCAATACGCAAGCTGCGGCAGATTCTGGGCGAAGAGGCGTGAAGACGGGTGGAGCATGGCGGAGCAACTAAATGACCTGCTGGATGTTTGCCTGGACCGCATTGCCCGGGGCGATACGGTTGAGGAATGCCTTGCCCGCTATCCAGAGCAAGCTGCCGGGCTAGAGCCGAGCTTGCGCATCGCCGCCCAGTACGTCCGCACCTTTCACGTGACAACGTCGGCGGAATCCAAGGCGCTGGGCCGCCGGCGTCTTCAGTCTGAGCTGGCCGCGCTCAATGCCCGCGCCTCAGTGGACAACGTCACCTTAGACGAAGCCCTGGACCGGTGCATCTCCCGCATCCTGCGAGGCGAAACGGTGCAGGTCTGCCTGGAGGCATACCCCCAGTACGCCCAGGAGTTGGCTCCCAGCCTCCGCGCCGCCGCCAGGTCGGCAGACGCCTTTGCTCTTCCGGTCAGCGTTCAGGCCAAGGCTGAAGGCCGGCTGCGTTTGCAGCGGGAGAACGAGGCCCTGGAACGCGCCGCCGCGCCCCGACCGGCAGGCCGAAGCCTTTGGCTTTCGTTTGTCTTCGCACTGCAGCAGCGGTGGGCGGTTGCCTCCGCCGCCGCAGCCTTCGCCATCGTCGCGGGCGGATTCGGCCTCGTGTCCGCCTCTGACGACGCCCTGCCCGGCCAGACACTCTACCCTATCAAACGCGCCGCCGAAGATGTCCGTCTTGCCTTGGACCGTTCGCCTGAAGCCAAGGCGCAGCGCTACCTTGCCTACGCCGAGCGCCGGGGCCAGGAGATGACGGCGCTCATTGAGCGGGGCAAGACAGAGAAGCTGGGCGTCGCCCAGGCGGCGCTGGAGGAGCACGTCTCAAAGGCCACGGAAATCGCCACGGAGCAGACGCCGCCGGAGGTGGCAGCCACCCTCCAAACGAAAATAGAGCGGAACGCGTCCGAGGTGCTGGCCGCCCTGCAGACGTCAGTCGAAGACTCGCCTGCAGAGACGCGGCGCGAGGCGCGGGACAGCCTCAAGTCAGTGGGAGAAGCATACGGGGAGCGCATCCAGGCCCTCGCCGTGAAAGCGCCAAAAACCTCTGCCGCTTCAGGCGTTTTGCAGTTGCGGGCCGTTGACCCCTTGCCCCAGGACGTCGAAGCTTTGCTTCTCGAAGTTGAGCGGATCGAAGTGCACCGCGCGGGCTGGCCCGAGGACCGCTGGCTGGAAATAACAGGCGCCTCACAAGAGCTTAACCTGCTGAAGCTCAGCAATGTGCAGAAATTCCTGGGTGAAATAGAAGCGCCGGCAGGAATCTACACCAAGATACGCTTTTCTATCGCCGGCGCGACCGTCGTGGTCAATGGCGTCTCTCGTCCAATTCCGATATCCAATACGACGATGGAGGTCACGCGGCCATTCCGCATTGAAGAAGGGAAGACCACGGTGGCTCTCCTGGACTTTGACGCCGCAGCATCTTTGCGGGCTTCCAGGGAGAGCTTCCTTCTCACTCCCAACGTCCAGCTTCTTGCCAGGGAACCGGAGAACGGCAAGGCAAACGCAGGGGCCTCCGACGACGGGCAGAAAAAAGAGGATGGCAAGCAGGCCACTCCCCAACCACGAGACCAGGGGCCTGCCAGCGACGACACGAAGTCCTCCCGTGGCAGAGACAAGCCTGAGGTGGTTGAGGTGGAAGGCGTGCTGCAAGGCATCCTGGACGGGAAGCTGAAGATAGGAAACAAGCTCATCGCCTTGCCCCCTGACATAGACCTTGGCATCTCCAGGGATGCCCTCCGGCCAGGAGACAGCCTCAAGGTAGAGGTGGCCGTTCAGGAAGATGGTTCCTTCCTGGCCCGTGACATCAGCGTCAGCGAAAGGGCAAAAAGCGAAAAACCAAAGGACGGCAACGGCGGTGCAAAGGAAACAACGTTCAGCGGGACTGTGCAAGCAATGGCCTTGCAAGCATGGCGCGTATCAGGACGGACCGTTCGCATCTCGCCCGAAACGAAAGTGAAAGGGACCGTTGCGCCTGGCGTTCAGGTAGAGGTTAAAGGTATCCTGCAAAGGAACGGCGACTTCCTGGCACTCGAAGTAATGGTGGTCGAGCAGAAAAAGGACACTGCGCCCCGTGATGAAGGAGCACGAAGTGATGGGAACGGCGCCCAACAGGGCAGCGGCAAAGACGGCCAGCGCAGTGAAACAGAAGAGGGGACGAGCAAAGATTCCGAAAAGGCCGGGCAACAGGTGCGCCTCGCCGGCGTGCTGGGGCTGTCTGGTTCCGGCGCGTGGACTGTTGAAGGTCGCCTCCTCCTGATTGACGATGGCACCGAAAAGCGTGGCGTCATTCTCATCGGCAGGTTTGTGGACGTCGTCGGCGTCACGCAGCCGGACGGGAGCGTACGGGCCATCCGCGTCACCGGCGCAGGGCCATCTCCCCAGCCGGGGGAGTCCACACCTACGCCCTTGCCAACTCCATCGCCCACGCCCACACTCCTCCCACGAGAAGAGGAGAGCCGGCCTGCCACGCCAACGCCCACAGCGCCGCGACGCGTCGCCACTCCGAGGGTTGTACCCACAGCCGCGCCCACGCAGGACATAGCGGCGCTCCTAACCCCTACCCCAACGCCTGTGCCGCCGCAAGCGCCCACGCCGGTAGACGGGGGAGGGGCTGTCACCATTGTTATCGAGGGAGCTATCGAACGCATCGGCAACTCTCTCGTTGTCGTGGCCGGCAGGACTGTACGAATTTCGGCTACTACCAGGATCGCAGGCATCATGACGGTTGGCGCTAGGGTGAGGATCGAAGGCGTTGCAGGCCCGGGCAACATTGTGAATGCGCTAGTCATTGAGGTGATTCCGTAGGCACAGCGCCTTGCTTGGTACTGCCCGCTACTGACAC
>JACQUI010000119.1 GCA_016210395.1 Chloroflexota bacterium
AGGACGGCAAAGGCGGCGCCAACGACGAAGAGGACCTGGTTCATGGAGTCGGTGAAGCCGAGCACCTTCACCGTATAGACTGCCATGAAGGAGGTGACTGTGCTGATGGCGTCCACATACAGGAAGCGGGCGATGATGAAGCGGAAGAGGTCGCGGAACTGGCGCGCCTGGCGCAGCGTCGTGGTCATCTGGCGGTAGCCGTCGCGCACGTAGGCCCAGCGCCAAGGGATGCGCGGCGCGACCTCTTTGACCAGCAGGAAGCACGGCAGCGAGAAGACCAGGAACAAGACGGCGGTGGGAAGGAAGGCAGCCTCGCGTCCGCCCCAGTCCACAAAAGGCTTGACCAAGAAGATGCCGGCGATGACGCCCACGTACCCCAGCGCCACCCCCATCCCGGACACGCGACCCCGGTTCTTCGGCGTGGCGACCGACCCGAGCAGGGCGTCGTAGTAGATGAGGCCGGACTGGAACGTCAGGTTGGCGACGACGAACAGCGCGACGCCCCCCGCCAGGCCGCCGGCGCGCCCGATGAGCGCGGTGGCAAGCGCCGCCAGCAGCGTGAACGCCACCAGGAAGGGCAGCCTGCGCTGGAGGCGGTCGGAGGCGGCGCCCAGCAGCGGCGACAGCAACGCCACGCCCAGCATGGAGGCCGAGAGCGCCGCGCCGTAGACAATGTGCTGCGCGCCCATGTCCTTGGTCACCCACAGCGCGAAGTAGAGCGTGGTGACGTTCATGGGCCAGATGCTGTTGGCGAAGTCGTACATCGCCCAGCCGAAGGCGGCGCGGCGCGTGGGTGGTGCGGCGGTTGTGGCGGCCATCGTCTCGTGTCCTCTCATTACGTGAGCCTCATTGCCTTTTGGTATCTTGCATCTTGCGTGCCTGGAGCAAGGCGGAGCGTTCTGCGCCTTATGGAATCCTGCCGCATGTGGTACCGCCCGCTTTGCCAGCGCCTGCGCGCTGTGAGAAATCCACAGACCGAAGTCTGACGCCTCGTCAACTAACTGATAGTGAGTCGTGTATATCTAAGGAAAGATCAAACCACTCTCTCGTGTTGATTCTTGCAACGATTGTGTACCGCCGCTCTGCGCCCAATTCAAACCTGACTGTCTGTGGGTTGAACCAACCCTCTGCTAAGCTCTTGACCTCGTCGTCATTGACAAACACTTTGTATTTGGCGAGACCCGGAGAGAGAAGCGAGATTGAGCGCAATATGACAACGTCGTAGCGCCTGTCGTTCAAGAGGATGACGTCATAGCGCACTTTGAAACCAATGGCCTGGAGAACGAGCATGTAGAACGGGAGCGTTGCCGCCATGACTAGCAGGGTCTTGAGGCCGAGAGGGCTGAAGAGATCGCTGCTGTCAGCTTGGAGATCTTTTGCTGCTACAATCATTAGTACTGCAATGAGGATTCCCACATAAGCAAATGCAGCCAGCCACATGGCCCATAAGCGCCTGTAGGTTTTCTTGGAAGCCACAACTTGCATGGTTTCGCCTCCTTATTGCTACAGCATGACGTCTGCGCGGCGTAGGAGCGACCCGCCGGGTCGCTCCTACGGGCCCCCTTGTGACAAACCTTCCTACTCCGGCCACGCGATCTGCCCGCGGGCCTTGAGCTCCTGGGGCAGGAGCACGGCGTAGATGAACTCGTTGACCGGCGTCGGCACGCCCGCCGCGCGGCCCAGGCGCACGACCGAGCCGGCGAAGTCCACGACTTCCGATGGCCGCCCAGTGAGGAAATCCCGCCCGGCGGAAGGCATGTGAGTTGACGGAAATGTTTTGGCAATGCGTTCCATGGATTCCAGCAGATCCTCTGGAAGGGCGATTCCACTGGCTCTGGCCACAGAAACCGTTTCTGCTTGAGCCTGACGCGAAAGGGTCATACTTTCCGGGACCTGTCGGAACACGCCCAGGGGTGCACGGCATGCCGCCGCCGGCCCCGTGCCGGCATACCCCACAAACTTCTCCCAAAGCGGGACGCGGATATCCTCCGGAATTGCAATGCGAAAGCCTGCCCCCTGGAGGATTTCCTGGATACGCGCTACCGGCTGGGTCCGTCCAGCGCGTTCCAGGCTTAGCTGGCCGATGTGGCTGTCCTCCGTCGCCGGCCGAATGTGCCGGATGCACCCCGGGCGCACCCGCGTTGCACCGCCCCAGATAGCGCCCGCAATCACCCGCTCCGGCGGCACCACCTCGGCCACCTGGTACGGGGCCTCCACGCCGTTCTGGATGGTCATGACGCGCGTCTCGGGCCCTACCATAGGCAGCAGCGCCCGCGCCGCCTCCGGCACCTGCCACGCCTTCACGCCCAGGATGACCAGGTCCACCACGCCCACCTGAACGGGGTCATCGGTGGCAATGCGAGGCGTGACGGTGAAGTTGCCGTCGGGTGCCTCCACCTGCAAGCCGTTTGCCTGGATGGCGCGCAG
>JACQUI010000110.1 GCA_016210395.1 Chloroflexota bacterium
AGTTACAACGTCGCCCGCAGTCAGCGGGATGTCCATGTAGACTTCGCTGTACTGGCCGGGGGCCACGTGGGCGTAGCTCATCCCGGCTTGTGGCCCAATACCTTGGTCCCTTTCTTCATCTTCCTTCTGGCAGGGGGCAGCCTGCGCCGTGAGGAAGAGGGCAGCTACCAATGCCAGAAGAGGGATGCGGGCAAAAGTGGAACGCCAGCCGGAAGGAAAGGTGCGTGCACGCACGTGAATCTCTCCTCATTCTGTAGGAGTAGCGACAGAATGGGCAAGAGTGTACGGCAGGGCGGCAGCGGAATGCAAGCGCCCTTGCCAACGCGGCAGGGTCTTTCGGCTGCGCTCAGGGCGGGCTAGCTCATAACGAAGGAGTCGGCTTGGCGTGGCGTCACAGCGGCGGCATGTGCTCGTGCCACCCCGCGTGCTGCTGGTAGGCGTAGGCGGCACGCAGGAGGGTCGGCTCGTCGAAGGGCTTTGCGGCGAGCTGCAGGCCGATGGGGAGGCCGGCGGCGCTGAACCCGCAGGGGATGGATATGGCCGGCATGCCTGTGGCGTTGAAGGGGGCCGTGAAGCTCGGCTGCCGCGTCGTTGCCAGGGGGTCAATGTCCTTGAAGGTGGCGGCGGTGTTCAGCGACGTGGGGCAGGCGATGATGTCCACACGTTCCAGGACCTGGGCGAACTCCCGCTTGATGCGGCTGCGGGCGCGTTGCGCCTGCACGTAGTCGTCGGCGGTGTAGAGGCCGCCCATGTAGAATCGCAGCCGGACGATGTCGCCATAGTTCTGCGGCTGGGACACCAGGTCCTTACGGTGGTAGGTGTACGCCTCGCTTATCATGATGACGGTGTTGGCAATCGAGGCGTAGTCCAGGCTTGGAATCGTGACGTCGCGCACCCGGGCTCCGAGGCTTGCCAGCTCACCCAGCGCCTTGTCCACGGCCGCCGCCACCTCTCCGTTCACCTGCGTTGGGTCGAGGAAGTAGTGGCGTGGGACGCCGATGGTGAGGTCTCGGATATCGTCTCGCAGCGCCGCCGTGTAGTCCGGCACGGGGGCGTGGCTGCTGGTGGGGTCCCTTGGGTCCGGGCCGGCGATAGCCTGGAGCAAGAGGGCGGTGTCCTCCACCGTGCGGGTCATGGGGCCGCAGTGGTCCAACGACCAGCTCAGTGGGATGACTCCGTAGCGGCTGACGCGCCCGTAGGTGGGCTTGAGGCCGGCGATGCCGCACAGAGAAGCAGGGCCACGGATGGAGCCGCCGGTATCGGATCCCAGGGACCCCATGCACAGGGCGGCAGCGACGGCCGCGCCGCTGCCGCTGCTGGAGCCGCCGGTGACGTGGTCGAGGTCCCAGGGGTTGCGGGCCTGCTCGAAGAGGCTGGTGGGCGGGCCGCCCAGGGCGAACTCGTGCATGGCCAGTTTGCCGAGCGTGACGGCCCCGGCTGCTTTGAGCATGGCGACGGCTGTGGCGTCTTCGCCGGGCACGCGGTGCTCGTGTACTTTCGACTGCGCGGTGGTGCGGACGCCCTTGGTGTCGTACAGGTCTTTGAAGGCGATGGGGATGCCGTGCAGGGGGCCGCGGTACTGGCCGCGCGTGACCTCGGCCTCGGCGCGTCGGGCCTCCGCAAGTGCGGTGTCTGCCGTGAGGGTCACGTAGGACTTCACCTTGCCGTCGAGGGCGTCTATGCGCTGGAGAAAGGCCGTGGTCAATTCAACAGGGGAGAGCTTGCGGGAGCGGATAAGGCCGCCGGCCTGCTGGATGGTGAGGAGGCAGGGTTCCTGGGTTGTGGTGGTCATGCGATGCTCCTAGGGCCACTGAGGTACGTAACGCCCGGCAACCTCTTCGTCGTCCAGGTTGGCGTCATGGAGGGCTTGGAGGCGCGGCAGCAGGCTCTCGTAGAGTTCTTTCAGCTTCCGCTTGTCCGTTTCGGTGGGACTCAGGCCGCCGCGGCGGAGGAGAACATCGAAGGATTCCGATGAGGGTGTTTCCATGATAGCCTCCTTGGTTACGGGCGTAGGGGCGCAAGGCCTTGCGCCCCTACCTATCGTTGGCCAACAGGAGTTTTGCTTCGCAGCCCCTTGGGCAGAGCGAAGGTGACGTTCTCTTCCGCCACGGCCACCGTGCGGACGCTGTGCGTCCCCAACGCCTCGACGACGGCCTGCACCAGGCGCTCGGGCGTGGACGCTCCGGAGGTGACGCCCACGCGGAGGACGCCCTTCAGCCAGGAGGGATTGATGTCCTCCGGGCTGCTGATGAGATAGGCCGGCAGGCCTGCGTCCGCCGCCAGCTCGCGCAAGCGGTTGCAGTTGGAGGAGTTCTCCGCTCCAATGACCAGCACCAGGTCTACCTCCCCTGTAATCGCTTTCAAGGCCCGCTGGCGGTTGCTGGTGGCGTAGCAGATATCGTCCTTGGCGCTGGCGGCCAGGTTGGGGAAGCGGCTGCGCAGCACGCGAATGATCTCAGCGGTGTCGTCCACGCTGAGGGTCGTCTGGGTGAGGACCATGACCTTGTCCGGGTCAGGAACACGGATGGTCATGGCCTCGGCAGCGGTCTCTATGAGGACCGTGTGCTCAGGGATCTCGCCCATGGTGCCGATGACCTCATCGTGACCCCGGTGGCCGATGAGGATGATGGTGTACCCCCGGCGCGCGGCCTGAATCGCCTCTAGGTGGACCTTGGTGACCAGCGGGCAGGTGGCGTCTATGACCCGCAAGCCCCGAGCGCTCGCAGCGTTGCGGACGGCTGGAGAGACGCCGTGGGCTGAGAACACGATGGTCTGTCCCGGCGGGACGTCGTCCACGTCATTGACGAAGACAGCGCCTTTTTGCCGCAG
Organism: Chloroflexota bacterium; assembly: GCA_016210395.1. Classification (GTDB taxonomy): domain Bacteria; phylum Chloroflexota; class Dehalococcoidia; order Lucifugimonadales; family JACPCL1; genus JACPCL1. The sequence continues at coordinate 2,830 of JACQUI010000110.1, forward strand.
GTCGTTGACCACGTGGGGATTGTGGACGATCTCGTGGCGGACATAGATAGGAGGGCCGTACTGGGCCAGGGCGCGCTCGACGATGTCCACGGCGCGGACGACGCCGGCGCAGAATCCTCTGGGCGCGCTGAGGAGAATGTCCATAGATGTTCCTGGCGAATACTACGGTTATTATAAGCGAAGAAGCAAACGAATGGAGCCAGGGCCTTTCGATTCTCCTAGGCCAAGAGCGCACTCCCCTTCGTGGTGAGCGTGTCGAACCACGAACGCGGCCGTTTGGCAGCGTGGGGCGCGGGCTGTTGCCGCAGCCCTGTGCGTGAGGGCGAAACGGATGAGGGATGCTTCGCGAGGCGGGAGGCTACTGTGGAAGGTTGGGCGATTGACCACCTCCCTCCAGCATGACAGCGTTGCCCCTTCATAGGAGAGCCACCGCTATTCTCGTAGCAACACCGAGAGTCCCTTGGATTGGAATGCAGCGCGTTGACCTCCTTTGGGAAGCGGTGCTACAATCGAGTCATAATGAAGGGGTGTGTCCGTGACACGCAGTCCGGGCGCCTCAATCCGAAAAGGAGTGGTTCATGATAAGCGTATCGGAGTTGGCGTCTGAAAAGCTGAAGGGGATCATGCAGGAAGAAGGCCAGCCGGACTCGGCGCTGCGGATTATGGTGGTGCCTGGTCCTCACGGCGGGGCGCAGTACATGCTGTCCCTGGAGAAAGAGGCGAAGGCCGAGGACTCGGTCATTGACGCCTATGGCGTGCGCATCCTTGTGGATTCGGACAGCTTGCCTTTGCTGGAAGGCTCGGAGATTGACTACGTGGACGGGTTGATGCGCAGCGGCTTCGTCATCTCCAACCCCAATTTCATGGCAGAAGGCGGCGGGTGCGCCTGTGGCGGCGAGGGTGGCTGTGGCTGCGGCGGCCACGAGGCCAGCGACCAGCACGAAGGCGGCGCTTGCGCTTGTGGGGGCGAGGGTGGCGCTTGCGCCTGCGGTGGGCAACACTAGTACGTACAGGCATGAAACGAAAGAGGGCGGAGCCACCGGCTCCGCCCTCTTTCGTTTCGCATTCGGGCATAGGCGCAGGGTAGGGGAACGAAGGGCAGGGCGACCCTGTCCCTACGGCCGACGGACGAGGGCGTTGGCTTTGGCCAGCTCCCGGAGGCGCACCGCCGTCTGCATAGGCGGGCCGAGGTCGCCGGGGAGACGCTCGCCGGGGGTGCCGAAGGCGTGGTAGTCGCTGCCGCCGCAGGGGAGCAGGCCGTGGCGGCGGGCTGCGCCGGCGAGGCGCGTGCGCGTGGGGCCGTCGTACTCGGCGTAGTGGACCTCCATGCCCTGCATGCCGGCCTGCTTGAGCTGCGCCAGGACGTTGACCAGGCCAAAGAGGGATGCAGGATGGGCGATGGCAGCAACACCGCCTGCCTCCCTGACGAGGCGCACGGCTTCCTGGGGCGTCATCTTCTCCCGCTCGGCGTAGGCCAGGCCGTTTCGTCCCAGATGCCTTTCGAAAGCCTGCTGCGGGTACTGGAAGTACCCTTTTTCCACAAGCGCCTGGGCGATGTGCGGCCTGCCTATGGTCCCTTCGCCCGCGATCTGCACGACGCGTTCCCACTCCACAGGCATACCCAGCTCTGCCAGCTTGCGGACCATCTCCTGGGCGCGGCCCACGCGGCCTTCGCGGAAGCGGGACAACGTGGCCTGAAAGCGCGCGCCCTTGTAATCCATGTAGTAGCCCAGCATGTGGACTTCGTTGCCGGGGATGTCGGTGCTGAGCTCGACGCCGGGGATGATGGTGAGCTGTGGGAATGCTTTGGCGGCCTCGAAGGCCTCTTCAAGACCGTCGGTGATGTCGTGATCGGTGATTGCGACGACCTTGAGGCCGTTCTTGGCTACAAGGCGGACGAGTTCTGTGGGCGAAAGCCGCCCGTCGGACAGCGTTGTATGCAGGTGGAGGTCAACTTCTACTGGCATGCTACTCAACTACTCGGTCTATGCGCTGGATGTCACGCGCCCGTCCCGTGGCCTCGTCCACGTCCACCAGGACGGAACAGAGCCGCAGTGGGCCCTTCGCAGGGCTGAGGGCCTTGGGCATCTGGGTGAGGAAGCGGAAAAGGACCTCCTGCGGGTCGTCTCCAATAACGGAGTTGTAGGCGCCGGCCATGCCCAGGTCGGTGACAAAGGCGGTGCCCTTTGGCAGGAGGCGAGGGTCTGCGGTGGGGACATGGGTGTGCGTGCCGACCACGGCGGTGACCCGGCCGTCCAGATACCAACCCAGGGCTTGCTTCTCCGACGACGCCTCAGCATGGAAGTCCACGATGGTAATGGGGCACGGAGGTTGCTCCTTGAGGAGCGCGTCCATAGCGCGGAAGGGGCAGTCCACGTGTTCCTTCATGAACACGCGGCCCATGAGGTTGACGATGCGAACGCCGTTTCGCGTGAAGACGCCACGTCCCGGCGCTCCCGGTGGGAAGTTCAACGGGCGGAGCAAGCGAGGCTCTTGCCCCAGGTACGGGAGCACCTCTTTCTTGTCCCAGACGTGGTCGCCGGTGGTGATGACGGCTGCGCCTGCGGCAAAGATATCGGCTGCCGTGTCCTCGGTGATGCCGAAGCCGCCGGCGGCGTTCTCGCCGTTGGCGATGACGAGGTCTATGGCGTATTCGGCGCGGATGCCGGGCAAGAGCATCTCCAGGGCCTTGCGGCCCGGCTTGCCTACGATGTCGCCTATGAGGAGGATGCGCAAGGAACTACCTTTCCCAAAAGCAAGGGCTTGTGATGCTTGCCAAAGGCGTTGTTGTCATGCTGGGCCATGACGGCAGTCAGGCGAAGCATCCAAGGCGCTTGCTGGTGCAGCATCACCAATGCGTGGCGCATTCCCTGGCAATGCCTCAGATTCTTCGCGATGTTCGTTCCCCACTCGCTCGGGGACTGTGAAGTTATGGATAGCAAGTAGCAAAGGACGGGACGCTGCCGCGTCCCTAGCGGTGGAAGTGACCACTGAGGGATTCTTCGCGAGGCGGAGCGTAACGGGGAACGAAGGTCGTATGACCACCTCGCTCTAGACCGAACTTCCGAGGATTTCGTATCTAGCCGTATCTGGGATGTAGCCAGACAACATCTTGACGATTCCGCCGGTTGCGAATATAACAGAGGCGCGGCGCATCGGAAAAACTCGATGTAGCCAGAAGAAACGTTGTTTTCGTA
>JACQUI010000111.1 GCA_016210395.1 Chloroflexota bacterium
GCCGATGTCGCCGCGCATGGCGTCGCCAATGACGACGGCAGTTGGCGCTGCGCTCCTGACAAGCGCGATGGTCTGCTCCAGGGCGCGCAGGCCGGGCAGCCCCAGCGCCTCGTAGAAGGCGAAGTTGGGCTTGTAGGCGCAGGCCACGTCCGCCGTGGCCTCCACGATTGCCTTGTTGAAGGCGGCCACGTCCGTGATCGGCATCAGCATAGGATCGGGGTCCAGGCCCACGCAGGCCAGGCTCCTGGCGGCGGCGCAAGCTTCGTCCAGCTTTTCAAGAAAGGTAGGCATGTCACCTCCATGTGCTGGAGATAGTGTAGTTGCCACACGGGCACGGGGCAAGGGAGTAGAATGCCTGCGTGAAGCTTGGTCCCCATCTGGTGGAAGCCACGTTCGTTGTCCGCCTCAACCGCTTCGCTGCGCTCGTCTTGCTGGACGGGGCCGAGACGCTGGTGCACGTGCCCAACTCCGGGCGGCTGCGAGAGCTCTTCCAGCCGGGCAATCCGGTGTACCTTACGCCCGCTACCTCGCCTGCGCGCAAGACCAGGTACAGCCTGTCGCTGGTGGAGGTGAACGGCTGCCTGGTGTCGGCGGACGCAGGCGCTGCCACTGCTGTCGCCTACGAGTGGCTGAAAGAGCATCTGTTGCCGGAGTTCGACGGCTACACCCAGGTGCTGCGGGAGCAGACCTTCGGGCGGTCGCGGATAGACCTCCTGTTGCTGGGCGGCGAGCAGAAGCACTACGTTGAGGTGAAGTCGGCAACGCTGGTGGAGGACGGCGTCGCCAGGTTCCCCGACGCGCCGACCGCCCGCGGGCGGAAGCACGTGTTGGAGCTGGCGGAGGCCGTGGCGCAGGGGCACAAGGCGTCGGTGGTGTTCGTGGTGCAGCGCCGGGACGCTGAGGCGTTTGCGCCCAATGACGTCGCCGATCCCGCCTTCGGCGAGGCGCTGCGCCGGGCCTGCGCGGCAGGGGTGCATACCTACGCCTACCGTTGCTGCGTGACCCTTCAGGAGATTACCCTGGATACGGGCCTGCCTGTAATCCTACGGTAGGGGCGGAAGGCTTCCGCCCCGCGCGAACCCTCCAGTTTGGCAGAGGAATACCTGTCGGATGACCAGCGGCACTGACATATGAGAAAAACGGCGCTCCTTGCTGGACAAGAAATGCGAACGGCCTCCCTCACAGACCTCTACCAACGCCTGTACGCGGCGTATGGCCCCCAGGGCTGGTGGCCCGGCGCAGAGGACCCGTGGGAGGTGATCTTGGGCGCTATCCTCACGCAGAACACGGCGTGGACAAACGTGGAGCGCGCCCTGGCAAACCTGAAGGCATCGGACGCCATCGCTCCTTCGCGAATCCGCGACCTGCCTCAGGAGGAGCTGGCGCAGCTCATCCGCAGCAGCGGCTACTTCAACACCAAGGCCCGCAAGTTGAAGGCCATGGCGCAGCACCTGGGCCAGCGATACGGCGACGACTTGCCCGCCTTTCTATCGAAGGACGTTGCACCGCTGCGGTCGGAGCTGCTGTCCATCTACGGCATCGGGCCGGAGACGGCCGACGACATCCTGGTGTACGCGGCGGGCAAGCCATCGTTTGTCATAGACCTGTACACCAGGCGGCTCATGGAGCGCCTGGGCATCGCCCCCGAAAAGGACTCCTACGAAGGCTATCAGGCGCTGTTCCACAGCCGTCTGCCCCAGGACGCTGCCCTCTTCAACGAGTACCATGCCCTGCTGGACCGCCACGCCAAGGACGTGTGCCGCAAGACGCCGTTGTGCGGCGCGTGCTGCCTGCGGACGGTCTGCCCCACAGGCCTGGAAGCGAAGGACCGCCCGTGACGGAAACGCACTTCGTGAAAGTGAGAACTATCACAAAGCGTTAGGAATAGGCGCTCTGGGCATGGGTTCTGCGCGGCAGGCGTGGAACGTTACCGAAATGTTATTGACATGGCGCTGCCGTGACCGTATCCTGAAAGAGTTCCAAGTAACCAAGGGAGGCCAGAGACAAAGCCTTCACGCCAATGGCATCGCTTAGGCGGAGGCAGCGTCAAAGGCCGTTGAACAAGGTTACTTGGAACGTTCTTTTTGCCCGCGCCGCAGCATCCTTGTGAGCCACCGGTCGTGCAAGAAACGCGGCGTCTGCAGGGCAGCGCATGCCAGAGTACGTTGATTTCGCGTTTGCTGAAAGTATGCTTTCCATGATAAAATTAAGTGTTATCCCTACAGGATGATACGCAATGGGAAAAGAAGGCAGTTTTGGCGGAGCCTTCGACGTTGTGGTTATTGCCGCCTCTGCCGGCGGCCTCTTTGCGTTGACCCAGGTGCTCTCTGATCTGCCTGCCAGCTTCCCTGCAGCGATAATCGTCATCCAACACCTTGACCCCCGGCACAGAAGCCTGATGGCAGATATCTTGAACAAGAAGACTGCCCTGAAAGTAAAGGAAGCCCAAGAGGGGGATATGCTGATGCCGGGAGCGGTGTACATTGCCCCTCCCAACAAGCACTTGCTGGCGAACCCGGATGGCACCCTCTCGCTTTCCCAGTCAGAGTTGGTCCACTTCCTCAGGCCTTCCGCTGACCTGGCGTTTGAGTCTGTGGCCGGCTCGTACAAGGAGCGGGCCATAGGAGTCATCCTGACCGGCACCGGCAGCGACGGCGCCATGGGCGTTCGCGCCATCAAGAAGACAGGCGGGACGGTCATCGCGCAGGATGAGAAGACCTCCCAGTTTTTTGGGATGCCTGTGGCCGCGGTCCAGACCGGTTGCGTGGACTTCGTGCTGCCTCTGGGCGAGATCGCCAAGGGCCTGGTGACGCTGGTGATGGACAACAACGTCCAGGAGCATGAGTAGGAATGACGCCGCAGGACAACCAGGTTGACGCTCTACTGGAGTACATCCGCAACTCCCGTGGCTTCGACTTCACTGCGTATAAGCGTTCCACACTTGAACGGCGCATACGAAGGCGGCTTCAGACAGTCAGTATCTCCTCATTTGAAGACTACCAGGACTATCTTGAAGTCCACCCGGAAGAGTTCACCGATCTCTTCAACACCATCATGATCAACGTCACGGCATTCTTCCGCGACCCGGAGGCATGGGACTTTCTCATCAAGCAGGCCCTTCCTCCCATCCTGGAGGCAAAGAGCGGCGCAGACCTCATCCGGGTATGGAGCGCCGGTTGCGCCTCTGGAGAGGAGGCATATACCATCGCCATCATCCTGGCTGAGCTTCTGGGCGTGGAACGGTTCCGCCAGTGCGTCAAGATATATGCGACGGACGTGGACGAAGACGCCCTGAGCCAGGCCCGCCAGGCCACGTACGCCGCCCCGGATGTCAAGCCACTGCGGCAGGAATACCTGGAGAGGTATTTCGAGCGGACCGGCAGCCGTTACTCTTTCAGGCCCGATATGCGCCGGTCTGTCATATTCGGACGGCACGACCTTATCAAAGACGCCCCCATCTCCCGCCTGGACCTCCTGGTGTGCAGGAATACGCTCATCTACCTCAACGCCGAGACCCAGTCGCGTATCCTGGAGAGGTTTCATTATGCCCTTGGGGCCAGGGGCGTCCTGTTCCTGGGTAGGACAGAGATGCTTCTCACCCACGGACAGCTTTTTTCCCCCGTGGACCCCAAGCACCGCGTGTTTACAAAAAACCTCGGGTTCACGCTGCGGAACCACGTCCTCCCATCGTCTCGCTTCAACCATCCTGCAGCGGAATCGAGCTCCGGCGCTGTCGTTCAGCAGCGCCTGGTGGAGTCGGCATTTGCTATTGCGCCATCCGCCCAGATGATCATTGACAGCTTCGGCAGGCTCGTTCAGATGAACGAGCTTGCCCGAAGCCTCTTCGACATGAAGCAGGAGGACATCGGCCGCCCGTTTCACGAGCTTGACATATCCCGCAAGCCTGTGGACCTCCGATCGGTCATGGACCAGGCGTACGCTCAGCGGACCCCCGTGCGCCTCTCCGAGGTGGAGAGGACGGCGCTGGGCGGCGCGGCAACCTTTTACAACGTAAGTGTCAGCCCGTTGCCAGCAGAAGGTTCCGTTCAACTGGGCGTGTCCATTACCTTTGCAGACGTTACTGAGTGCCACACGCTGCAGAAGGAGCTGAGTACCTCCAAGCAGGAGCTGGAAACGTCCAATGAAGAGCTCCAGTCCGCCGTTGAGGAGCTGGAGACGACCAACGAAGAGCTCCAGTCCACCGTTGAGGAGCTGGAGACGACCAACGAGGAGCTCCAGTCCTCCAACGAAGAGCTGGAGACCATGAACGAAGAGCTCCAGTCTACCAACCAGGAGTTGGAGACGATCAACATTGAACTGAAGGCAAGGACTCTTCAGTTGGACCAGGCCAACTCCTTGCGCGAGTCCATCCTGGAGAGCCTCTCGGACGCCCTGGTGGTCATTGGGCGGGACGGCGTGATACAGGTCTGGAACAAGCGGGCTGAGGACCTGTGGGGCCTGCGTGAAGACGAAGTCAGGGGGCAGCCTTTTGCAAGCCTGGACATCGGGCTTCCCGTGAGAGAGCTCCAGGATTCTATGAAGGCCTGCCTTTCTGGAAGCGGCAACGGGTCCGTTGCAACCGTGCGCGCCACGACACGGCGGGGCAAAGCGATACGCTGCAAGGTCACTTCAACGCCCCTGGCAGGCATGGGCAAGGAGCTTCGCGGAGTCATCCTGGTCATGGAGGAAGAGCAGTGACCATGGCGAACCTGGACGCCCAGATCGAGGAGTTCCGCCGCAAGCTGAACACCGTGCATAGCCAGGGGACGAGCACGTCAGAGGAACTCCTGCAGGACCTGCAGACGACGCTGGAAGAGCTGCAGACGGCTTCCGAGGAGATTCAGGAGCAGAACGAAAACCTCATCTCCGGCAGACGTGACCTGGAGGAGGAACACCAGAGGTACCAGGACCTCTTTGAGTTTGCGCCTGTGTCCTACGTGGTCACCGACATGCTTGGGACTATCATGATGGCGAACAAGACGTGCGAAGACCTGCTTTCAGTCAAAGCCAGTCTTGCTCACAAGCTGCTTGTGACGTTTGTGCCTCTGGAAGACCGGCAGCGGTTCAGGTCGCTTGTCAATGGGCTGCGCAACGAGGATGTCCTGAACCGCTGGGAGCTGCGGCTGAACGCAGAGGGAGGGGCGGTGAGGTCCGTCGTCGCCAGCGTGCGGGTAACCAGGGGCCCAGATGGCGCGCCGGCATCCCTGCTCTGGGCATTGCTGGACGTCAGCGAGCAGAATAGGGCAAGGGAGCAAGTGCGCAAGCTGTCTACTCCCATTCTCAGACTCGCCGAACGGATACTCGTTGTGCCCATCATTGGCGATATGGACTCCGCGCGCACCAAGCAGTTGTGCAATGACGTGCTCCAGGCCATCGCCACATCGCACGCCAGGGTGGCCATCGTTGACCTGACGGGCGCAGTGCGCGTCGGGGGAAACATTGGGGCATCGCTTACCCAGCTAGTCAGGGCTGTGCGTTTCCTGGGGGCCGACCTCATCATCACCGGCATCGGCGGGGACATGGCCCAGGTCATGGTAGACGAGGGCGTGCCCCCCCCCAGGTTCCTGATCGCGGCGGACCTGCAAAGCGGAGTAGAAATGGCGGATACAGTTCTCAACGGGGGCGGAGGGTAGGGGGCCTGTCTCGCACGCTAGGACAGGCTTTTGGATGGATCGTTCGTAGGGGCGGGTTTCAAACCCGCCCCTACGTATGCCTGGCGCGGAGCAGGGGCCGCCGGCTACGCCATCGCCACGCCTACGCTGTTGATGCCCGGGAACAGCGTCGGCGCAAGCCGCCAGGTGTCCCCCTCATCGCGGCTCCAGTAGAGCTGGCCCGTGTTCGTACCGATGTAGACCCCCGCCGGCTCCAGCGCGTCCGCCACCATGCCCTCCCGGAGCACGTTCAGGTAGGCGTCCTTTTGCGGCAGGCCTGCGGTCAGCTTGTCCCACGTCTGGCCCTTGTTGCGGCTGCGATAGACGGCGACCTGGGCATTGGGGACCCAGTGCTTGTACCCGCTGGTGCCGGGGCACACCCAGAGCGAGTCCGCATCGTGTGGATGGACCGCAATGCCGAAGCCCCAGTCAGAGGGCAAACCCTCAGAGATCTCCACCCACTGGTCTGCGCCGTCCTCGGTGCGGTAGATGCCGCAGTGGTTCTGCTGGTAGAGGCGCCTGGGCGACGATGGGTTGAGCACGACCTTGTGGACGCACTGGCCCATCTCTGCGTAGGTGGGCGGCTGGTCAGGCATGAAGTTGACGCGAGTGCCTTTGTTTGCCGGGTGCCAGGTCTCCCCGCCGTCGGTGGTGCGGAACACGCCCGCAGCGGAGATGGCCACGTACATCCGCGCAGGGTTCACCGGGTCGAGGACGATGGTGTGGAGGCACAAGCCGCCGGCACCCGGCTGCCAGGTGGGGCGGGACGGGTGGTCGTTCAGCGACTGGACGAACTGCCAGCTATCGCCGTCGTCGCTGCTCTTGAACAGCGCGGCAGGCTCCACGCCTGCATAGACGACACCCCGCTCCTGAGGGCGCCCGGGTTCCACGTGCCAGACCTTCTGCAGCTTCAGGTCTGTCCCCTCCGGAAAGGCAGGGCCGTGCGCCGGCTCATTCCAGGTATGGCCAAGGTCTGCGCTTCGGTACACGCGGGATCCGAACCAGGGATCGCCCACGGCGGCAAACACATTGCCTGAGCGAGCGTCGAAAGCCATGTGCATGACGTTCTGGCCTTCGTGATACGGGCCGCGGACTTTCCAGCGGCTGCGGGCAGCCCCGCTCTCCATGACGAAGGCGCCCTTCCGAGTCCCCACCAGCACAAGCACTTGCCGGGCCATCGCTTCACCTCCTGATGATGTCAACTCCATCACTGATGCTCTCGCACCAAGTCTTTGATGCGAACTATTGAAGCTTAGCGCCGCCGAGGCGCGTCCGTCAACGCTCTGAGAGGCCGGTCAGGGTCTTTCGGTTTTCGAAGGCGTGGGTAGGGTTCCCGTTCGCCCTGAGCCTGTCGAAGGGCGCGCTCGTGGTTCGACACGCTCACCACGAACGGGTGTATGCCGGAGAACCGAAGACCGTGGAGGCCGGTCCGCAAAGGCAACGTCCCGCCGGGCGCTGGCGGCGCGGCATAGCCAGGCTCACCCCCCGGTTTTGACCTCAACGATAGGCTGGGCGATGATCCATAGGCTGACCATGGTGTAGCCCACCATGAGCGCCAGCATGGGGTACTGGCTGCGCAGCGCGGCCCTGCGCTCCCCAACCTGGCGCAGCGCCATGACGTGGGCAACGTACACGGCAACGATGTGCCCCACGACTATTGCGCCGACACCCAGGAACCAGGCGAACTTTGCCCCAACGACGTTGACGTTTACTGTGTAACGCGCCGTCCCCAGCAGGTCCCAGCCCCAGCCGAAGGGGTCCGATGCCAGCGGGACCAGGAGCTGGCCCTGGATGAGCAGGAATGCCAGGAAGTGGGCAAGGTGATACGCTAGGGCGATGGGGATCAGGGAGAAGACGAATGCTCTGGCGAGCATCTTCCAGTCGTCCAGCCGCCCC
>JACQUI010000003.1 GCA_016210395.1 Chloroflexota bacterium
TACCGTCCTCATCCACCCCCTCACCGACCACCGCCGCATCCTGCCCGTGGAGAAAAAGTCCCAGTTGCTCCAGGCCCGCGACGGCTTCCTCTTGGTGATCTCCTTCAACCCCGGCTACCAGAGCGCGCTCAAGGACCTGAAGCAGAGCACCCGCCAGCGCTTCGTAGCCCTGGAGTTCGACTATCCGGACCGCGACGTTGAGGCAAAGGTTATCGAGCACGAAAGCGGCGTCAATCCCGACGTGGCCATGTCCCTGGCCAAGCTGGGAGAAAAGGTGCGCAACCTCAAGGACTACGGCCTGCAGGAAGGGTCCAGCACCCGCCTCCTTATCTACGCCGGCAAACTCATCAACCAGGGAATTGCGCCGCGCAGGGCCTGCCAGTGCGCCGTGGTCTGGGGCGTTACCGATGACCGCGAGGTGCAGCGCAGCATGGAGGAGATCATTTCCTCCATATTCGAATAGGCAGTGGGCCAGGGAGCTTTGAATGACGGACGTAAAGGACAAAACGGCGGCTTTTGTGCGAGCAGCCCTGGCCCAACGGCAGCCTGACGTCCTTACAGACCCCCATCTCAAGGACTCTGCGGTTGTCCTCCTCCTCTACCCCAAGGAGGGGCAGTACTGCGTCTTGCTCAACAAGCGCAGCATGGAGGTGGAGTTCAACAAGGGCGAGATGTGCTTTCCCGGCGGCTCCAAAGACCCGGAGGACGCCGATCTCTGGGCCACGGCGCTTCGGGAAACCCACGAAGAGATGGGGATCCGCCCGGAAGACATCACCATCCTTGGCGAGCTCAGCGAGACCAATACGGGTGCAGGGTTCCGCATCCACCCGTACGTCGGCACCATCCCCTACCCGTACGCGTTTCACCCCAGCGGCATCGAGATTGCCGCCGTGGTGGAGGTGCCCATCAACCATCTCCTGGACAAGCGCAACTACACCGAGGAGATGCGCATGCGGATGGGCGTCCTCACCCACATGACTACCTATACCTACAACGATCACCGGATTTTTGGCGCCACGGCGCGGATCCTCCGGCAGTTCCTGGATATCCTGGAGCAATCAGGATGGCCCAAGGAGGCATAATCGCATGACCACTGGCATGGCAGAAATGGAACGGGAGCTGGAACGGTTCCCCTCTTCCGTAGTAGATGAGTTCCGCCGCGCCGCCGACAAGCTGCGCCCCAAGCTCAGCGACTTCGATGTCGCAAGCTGGGCCAACCAGGGCGTGGAGATCGCCAAGCAGACCGTCCGCTCCTGGGAGGCAGCCTCGGAGTACTTCAAGGCCAGCCCGGAAGTGCTGGAGCTCTTGAATGCCACCCAGCTCCTGGACTGGGGACGCCAGGGCGGCGCCCTCTGCCAGGAGTCGCCAAGCCTTGCAGTGGCATTCTTCCGGGCCAGCCCCATCGCATTCAAATCGCTCCGCCCACGCAACATGCAAAGCTGGGCCAACCTGGGACGCGGGTTCTACCGGGGCACGTGGAAGTCCAGCGCCCTCTCGGCCAAGTTCTTTGAGATCAGCGGCCCCGTCCTGGAGTCCGCCAACTTCAGCGAGCTGGAGCGGTTCGCCGAGCTCATAGACTTCCTCTCCCATAAATCAGCAGACCTGGCGGCGGAGTGCATGGCCATGGGCGAGCACGTGATGCCCAAAGTGGGCGGCGACCGCCTGGCTTTCGTCCGCCTGTGCCGCGCCGTTGCCGAAGCAAACTGGCGCGAAGTAAAGGGCTGCTTCGAGGCGGTGCCGCGCGTGACCGCTTTCATCCAGGAGGGCCAGCGGGCCAAGTTCATGGACATGACCGCAGACATGGCCAAGAGCGGCATGCCCAACATCTCCATGTTCATCGGCGAGACCGCCACGTCACTGGGACGGGCCAACGCCGCTTCTCAGGGCAGGCTCCTGGACCTGGCCCAAAACCTCATCCCCAAGTCCTACGAAGCCGCCGCCGCCTTCCTGCGCAACGCCCCCGCATTGATCGGACGCATCAGCGAAGGCCAGGTGGAAGCCTGGTACGACAACGGCTTGCGCATCCTTGCGGACAACCCTGACGGCGGCATGGCCTACTTCAAGATCGAGTCCAACACCTCCGAAGAGGTCATCGAGATGCTCTCTTCGGCGGTGGAGCTGGAGCGCATCCAGGAAATCCTGCGCATGTACTGCCGCGGGCTGGCAGGCGCAGAGATCGACATCGCCAACAGCAAGGACATGGCGGACAAGAACATCGGCTGGGTCTCCGAAGACCACGCGACCACAGAGGGTACGACGGTATACCTGCCTGCGGAGATGAACAAGTTCGGCTCCAAAGACGAGAACTTCTCCTTCTTCAAGGTCGTGTCCACCCACCAGGTGGCCCACATCGAGTTCGGCAGCTTCGACTATGACTTCGAAGCCCCGGGCAGCCGCTTCCAGGACTCGCGCCACGCGCGGGAAGCGGATGTCCAGAAGCAAAAGCAGGAGCGGGCCCAGGCGCGCGCGCAGAGGCAACCGGAGCAGCAAGACGACTTCCCCCTGACGCCCGGCCTGGCGGCGCTGCCAGGCGCCCACCAGCCCGCCGCCGGCCAGCCGCCGGTTGCCCAGCAAGGCGAGGGCAGCGCGGAGGCAGGCTTCTTGACCGACATGGGCCGCTTCTTCGATATGTTTGCCGTCCGCAAGCTGGCCCTGGATATCTTCACCGTCCTGGAAGACGCCCGCCTGGACTTCCGGGTCAAGGCGGAGTACCCCGGCGTTGCCCCGGCGTACCGGCGCATCCAGGAGGATGCCCTGAGCCTGCGGCCCGACATCAAGGACATGCCCCTGCAAGAGGCGATGGTGGAGTTCCTGGTTCGTTTCAGCCTCCACCAGCTCAAAGGCCTGCCCGTCCCGACTGAGTACATTGACCACGCTAACGTCATCGCCGAGGTGGCCAAGCGCCTCCTCCACATCGCAGCCTCCGTCGAGGACACCTCGGAAGCCACCATCCGCGTGTACGACATCATCGCCGACTTGCCCAACCAGCAAATGGACGAAGAGGACTGGTCGGAGACGGATGTGCAGGACCAGGACCTCTCCGAGGACCAGCTTGAAGACTTGCTGCAGCAGATGCGCGAGATGCGCGGCGACGGGCAGGGGGAGTCCGAGCAGCAGGAGGGAGGGGAACAGGACTATGAGTCCCCGCCGCAGGTTGACTTCCGTGGCGACTTCAAGCCGGAGTTGAGCCAGGTGCTCAATACTCTGCGCCAGCAGGCAGGCAAGGGGCAGAGCGGCCAGCAGATGCAGATGTCGCCGGAGATGCTCCAGCAGATGCTGGCCAACAGCCCCGAGCTGGAGCTGGACGCCGAGTCCGGCCAGTTCAACAACGATCTGGCGGAGTTCATCCAGAACCTGGTCAAGGAGGCCGGCTCGCAAAAGTCCGAGGAGCCGGGCCAGGGCCACGGCCCAATCCCCCACCAAGAGGAAGAAGGCGGCGCGCTGGAGGCCAAAGAGCCCAAGACCTTCGTCTACGACGAATGGGACTTCCGCGCCGGCGACTACAAGCCCCGGTGGTGCATCGTCCGCGAAAAGCCCATGGCCGAGGGCGACACGCAGTTCTACACCGACACCGTGCACTCCTACGGGCGCATGATGAACCAGATCCGCCGCCAGTTCGAGATGCTCATGCCCGAGGAGTACAAGAAGGTCAAGCACCTGCCCGACGGCGATGACTTTGACCTGGACGCCGTGGTTGAGTCCATCATTGACAAGTGGGCGGGCGAGTCACCCACAGACAAAGTGCACTGGCGCCGCAACAAGGTCGAGCGGGACGTTGCCGTGGCCTTCCTGCTGGACATGA
>JACQUI010000106.1 GCA_016210395.1 Chloroflexota bacterium
TACGAAAACAACGTTTCTTCTGGCTACATCGAGTTTTTCCGATGCGCCGCGCCTCTGTTATATTCGCAACCGGCGGAATCGTCAAGATGTTGTCTGGCTACATCCCAGATACGGCTAGATACGAAATCCTCGGAAGTTCGGCCTAGAAGGACAATTCACCTCACCGACCCTCGCAGGCACGAAAAGGTGTGCAAGAAGACGCCCCGCTGCGCATCTTGGCGCGCAGCGGGGCGTCTTTTCACTCTCGGTTCAAACTCTAGACGTCAGAGCGCCAGACAAGCTCGCCCTTCTCCCGGACATAGGAGGAGATGGTCATGGGCGGGTCCTTCACATAGCTGTAGAATGCCCGGATGGCGGTTGACACCGGCAGAGGCGCTGCGGGGATGAACTCCATGATGGTGTCTTCCATTGCCAGGGCCTTCTTCCTGCGCTCCGCGGGATCGGTTGTCGCCGCCATATCCAGGTAGGCGTTGTCAATCTTCGGGTCGCTGTAGCCGATCCAATTGCGGGAGCCGCCGGTAATGAAGTAGCTGCCAAAGAGCTCCTCAGGGATGCCGGTGGTCTGGCAGAACCAGTAGCTCCAGATGGTGTAGTCCAGCTTGACGGCGCGGTCAAAGATGATCGTGGAGTCCGACGTCTCGATGGTGACGTTGATACCGATCTTCTTGAGCTCCCCCGCGATGTACTCCCCCTGGGTCTGGTAGGTCGAGGTGTTGCGGACCATCATTTTGAGGTCCAGGCCATTGGGGTGCAGCTCTTTGACGATTTTTTTGGCCTCTTCCAGGTCTGCGGAGTGTGGCTGGCGGTAGCCGGCATCTTCATGATCTCTTCCATGGAGCGGCCCCAGCCGCCGGTGTCCAGAAAGATATGCGGCGCGCCATAGCCGTTGTGCACAATTTCTGTGTACGCCTCTCGGTCAATGGCCATGTTCACGGCCTGGCGCAGGCGCTTCTCATTGAACGGAGGCTTGGTGGAGTTCATGTTGACGCTGGCCGGCCTGCATTCGCTGCTGGCCGGCGGCAGTGTGTAGATGATGCCTGCCTTTTCTCGCTGGTCATAGATGGGCTTGTTGTCGTCGGTCGGCGTGCCGGCCATGTCCAACTTGCCCGTGAGGAACGCCGCCTGAATGATGGCTGCGCCGTCCATGTTGTTGTGCTGGTATCCGTCAAGGTAGGGGAGGCCGGCCTTGAAGTAGTCCGGGTTCCGCTCGTAGTTCCAGACAGCGCCGCGCTGGAAGGTCTTGAGCTTGAACGGCCCGGTGCCGTAGGGGCGCTTCTGCAGCTCCTTCGTGGTGATGTTCTCCGGCATGATGCCTGAGAAGCCGATGGTCATGATGTTTGCCAGGCCAGGGAAAGCCTGAATGAGGTATATCTTGAAGGTGAGGTCGTCCACGATCTCGATGCCGTTGTCCGGCCTGTCAATGTCGATGAACTCCTTCATCCAGCCGGAGCGTGCGGAGAGGGTCTGGCCGTGCAAGCCCATGATCTTCTCCAGGGACCACTTGACGTCGCGGGAGTTCATGGTGGTGCCATCCCTGGGGCTGGCCGGGCTGTAGCCGGTGTGGTACTTGACGTTGGGGCGAAGCTTGAACGTCCAGACCTTGCCGTCTGCGCTGATGGCGTAGGACTCGGCGGCGTCGGGAACAATCTCCGAGCGGTTTGGGTTCCAGAGCAGGTTGCTGTACATCTTTGCGTTGTGCGTATTGTGCTGCGCAGAGGTAGCAGTATGCGGGTCGAAGCTGGGTGGGTCTTCAGCTCCGGTGTAGCGGATGATGCCCCCGCGCTTCGGCTGGACCGTGGACGCGGGTTTCGGTGTAGCCGTAGGAGTGGCTGTAGGCGCTGCGACAACCCCAGTGGTGGCGGTTGGCTTGGACTGGGACGGCGCCGACGTTGATGTCGGCGGCGGCGTGTTTGTGGCCGTGGGTGCGCTAGGTGGAGACGTGGGAGTGGGCGCGGCCTCCTGCGCGCCGCAGGCCGCCGTTGCAAGCAGCCCAAGGGCAGCGAGGAGGCTCACGACCAAGGTACGCCTTAAGAGGACGGCTTTCGGCATCATTGAACCCTCCTGATGCATGTTGCACCCTATCGCGCGCCATTGAACTCTTTCGCCTCTCGGCGCTGGCCAGCTTGCCGGCGACTATAGAAAGCGGGCCCTACACATCGCTCCTCCAGACCAGGGAGTACCTTTGATGACTGTAGTTGGAGAACCCGTTGTCGGGATTGGTCAGAGGCCAGTTCTGCACGTAGCTGTAGTAATTTTGATTGCCCAAAGAGCCGGCCATGGGAGCCCAGGGGATGAAGTCCCACAGAATTTTCTCTACCTCCTTGACCAGGGCCGCTTTGGCCTCTCCCTCGGCCGCCACCAGCTTGGGGAACAGCGCATCTATCTTGGGCTCGCTGTAGCACAGCCAGTTCCTGGAGCCCCCGGTGATGTAGTAGGAGCCGAAGAGCTCTGCGGTAGTCATGGTAATCATCGTCATACCGTAGCTCGTGATATCGTAGTTGCACTTGGACAACGTGTCGTAGAGTTGAGCGGTACTCATCAGTTTGATGGTCGTCCTTATGCCTATCTTCTTGAGCTCCCCGGCGTCATACTCCGCCATAGTAGGGTAGTCTCCGGTATTCCTGACCGGCATCTCAAAGTCCAGGCCACTGGGGTAGAGCTCGGCCATGATGCGCTTGGCTTCGGCCAGGTCCTGGTCCTTGGGCAGGCGATAGCCTGGCATCTTCCAGACCTCTTCCTCAGTGCGGAACCAAGGTAGCTTCCCCGTAGGAACGTAGGTGAGGGGGACAGCGTCGCCGTCGTAGACGGATTCGATGTACCCCTTGCGATCCAGGGCCAGGTGCACCGCCTTGCGCAGCCTGGGGTTGCTAAAGGGGGGCCTTGTAGAGTTCATGTAGACGCCATACACGATAGCCGTGGTGCCCAATCTCTCATTGAGAGAGATCTTCCCTTGCGCCACCATCCGATCGTAAAGGGGCCGGTTGTCCGGAGTCGGGCGGCCCCCGCCGATATCCAGCCTCCCTGTGAGGAACGCCACGTTCGTGATTGCGGCTCCCCCCTGGATGATCATGATGCGTTGCTCGTCTATGTACGGCTGGTCCTTCTGGAAGTAGTCAGGGTTGCGCGCGTACACCCACTCTGCACCCCGCAGGAAGCTCTTCAGCCTGTAGGGGCCGCTCCCGTAGGGCCTCTTCGCGAACATCTCGCTCGTGGTGCCCTCGGGAAAGAGGCTGCAGTGGGTAAGGACCAGCACGTTGGCAAACTCCGGAAAGGGCTGCGTCATGTGCACCTGGAGGGTGAGGTCGTCCACGGCCACTACCCCGCTGTCCGGACGGTCAATATCTACGAACTCCTTCATCCATCCGCAACGTTCAGAGGTCTTCCCGCCGACCACCCCCATCATGTACTTCAGGCTGTAGGCGGCGTCCCTGGCGGTCATGAGCGTACCATCCCTGGGTCCGGGGTTGTCTGGGTACGATTGCCACCGGATGTTGCTGTGGAGCTTGAATGTCCACACCTTGCCATCGCCGGACACGGAGTAGGACTCCGCGGCGTCTGGAGCGACGGACCTGCCATCGGGGTTCCAGAGCAGGCCATTGTGCATCTTCGCGGTGTGGATGCTGAAGGCTGAAGACGCAGCCATTGAGATGTCAAAGGTCGGCGGGTCGTCAGTGCTGCTGCCCCTGAGGACACCGCCACGCTTGGGTTTGACGGCGGGCGCAGGCTTTGGGGTGGCTGTGGCGGTCGGTGTGGGCGTGGCCGCCGCGCCCGGAGCGGTGGGCGTTGGCTGGGACGGCGCCGATGTTGATGTCGGCGGCGGCGTGTTTGTGGCCGTGGGTGCGCTAGGTGGAGACGTGGGAGTGGGCGACGTCTCCTGGGCTCCGCACGCTACCGCCGCGAGGAGCCCCAACGCAACTGCTACCTTCAGGGCGATGGAAGGCCTTGACCACAACGCACTGGCTGTCATGGCTCACCTCTCCGTTATGCTTGGGTTAGACGTATGCGCCAACACGCCTGTCGTAGTAGACGAAGTGTACATAAATACATCATCGAGGAGACGAAATAGTATTTGAAATAGGGAACAAGTATACGTGTCATGCTTACATATGTCAACGGTATTGAGAGTAGTCGGCAGGACGACCATCACGTATGAGGTATCGGATGCGATAACCTGGCTGGCGACGCAACACGTAGGCATGCTGCGACTGTTGCTGCAGCACCGTCGTGCACAACCGTTTTGGGCAGGAGGCGTGAGGGAATCCAATCGCTGCGCCCTCACCCGACTGCCGTCGGCCTTTCCCCAGGGAGGGGGGCGGGGAGCTACCGGGCGAGATGACCTCGCCCGTACGCCACCTTTCCCCGCCGATCCTTTGGAGAACCGAAAGGTAGCGCGCGCACTTTTGGCCTCCTCTTTGAGGGGCTCCCTTGATGCGATATACTCTGAGTACCCAGACGAAGCGATGCGCCTGTGGCGGAGGCGCCGCACATGAAAGACCTTTTCACCCAAATAGTCTCCTACCTTCCGGAAGACCGGGTGGCTTTCGTGCGCCAGGCGTACGAGTACGCCGCCAAGTGTCACGAAGGGCAGTTGCGTCTTTCCGGCGAGCCGTACATTATCCATCCGGTCGAAACGGCCAGCTACCTCGCCGATCTTCAACTGGACGCCGCGACTCTTGCCGCAGCCCTCTTGCACGACGTGATGGAGGACTGCGGCGTTTCGTTTCAAGAGATTGACGAGAAGTTTGGGGCGGACGTGGCGCGTTTGGTGGACGGCGTCACCAAGCTGAACAAGCTGGACCTGGTCAAGGCGGACGACGCCAACGGGGAGAACGGGACAGGCTGGCAGGGGGAGGACAGCGATCACGCCGCAAGCCTGCGCAAGCTATTGGTGGCAATGGCTCAGGACCTGCGCGTGGTGCTCATCAAGCTGGCCGACCGCCTTCACAACATGCGCACGCTGCAGGCCCACACACCGGAGCGGAGACGCGCCATTGCCCAGGAGACGCTGGATATCTACGCCCCCCTGGCGCACCGGCTGGGCATGTGGGACATGAAGTGGCGCCTGGAAGACATGTCCTTCCACCACCTGGAGCCGGTCAAGTACAAGATGATCTCCCGCCTGCTGGCGCAACGCCGGGACGAACGCGAGCGGTACATCGGCAACGTTCGCGACGTCCTGTCGCAGGCCCTCAAGAAGGCAGGGCTGCGCGCTCAGGTGACCGGCCGGGCCAAGCACATCTACAGCGTCTACCAAAAGATGCAGGCGTACGCGGCTCAGGGCAAAGACTTCGACGACATTCATGACCTCTTCGCCTTGCGGGTCAAGGTGAAGGACAAGAACGAGTGCTACGTGGCCCTTGGCGTCATACATGACCTCTGGGACCCTCTGCCGGGGCAGGTAGACGACTATGTGGCGAAGCCCAAAGAGAATGGCTACCAATCTCTGCACACCGCAGTCATGGGGCCCGAGGGCATGCCGCTGGAGGTGCAAATCCGGACCGAGGAGATGCACCAGGTTGCCGAGTACGGCATAGCTGCCCACTGGAGATACAAGGAAGGCAAGAGCCAGGACAATCCCTTTGAGCAGCAGATGACCTGGCTGCGGCGTCTTTTGGAATGGCAACGGGATGTGTCGGGCGCCGAGGAGTTCCTGGAGAACGTCAAGACCGACATTCTGCCTGACCAGGTATTCGTCTACACGCCAAAAGGGGACATCAAGGAGCTGCCCGCCGGTTCGACTCCCATTGACTTCGCCTACCACGTGCACACCGACCTTGGCCACCGGTGCATAGGCGCAAAGGTCAACAGCAAGCTTGTTCCGCTGGACTACCAGCTCCGAAACGGCGACACAGTAGAGATCCTTGCCAGCAAGGTGGCCCGTGGGCCCAGCCTGGACTGGCTGAACCCCAACGCGGGGTACGTTCATAGCGCGACGGCGCGCGTGCGTATTCGAGCATGGTTTCGCCGCCAGGAGCGGGGCGCCAATATCCAGCGTGGCCGCGACCTGCTCACCAGGGAACTGCGCCGTCTGAGCGTCAATCCCTCGGAAGAAGAGCTTGCAAAGCTCTTTCGCATAGACACCGTGGATGACTTCCTGGCGGCTCTCGGAAGCGGCGTCGTCACCGTCAATCAGCTGGCGGCACGGCTGACCCAACGCCCGGAAACCCGGGTCATCCCGGAGGAGTACAAGCCGCCTGCTACCGGGCCTTCCTCCGGAGTGGAGGTCTTGGGCGCAGGCGACCTGCTGACCAGTCTTGCCAGATGCTGTTCCCCGCTGCCGGGAGACACCATCATCGGGTTCATCACCCGGACGCGGGGCATTACCATCCATCGCAAGGACTGCCGCAACATCGCGAACGAAGACGAGCCTGCACGCCTTATCCGCGTGGACTGGGGCGCGACGAAGAGCTTGCATCCCGTCCGCATCTCCATCGAAGCGTGGGACCGCGTTGGGCTGTTGAGGGACATCACGGCAGTGGTGTCGGGCGAGAAGACCAACATCGCTTCAATGGTGACCCGCGAGAACGACGACGGCACTGCCACAGTGCAGTTGACCGTGTTTACAACCGGCGTCGCTCAACTCAGCCGGCTGTTCACCAAGCTGGAAGAGGTGCAGGGCGTCGTCAACGTAATGCGCGCAGCAACAACCGCCGCCGGCCAGGGCAGTAAGGGGTCCGGCCTGGCGGAGCTTGCTGATCGGTCGTAATATGGTATAGTTTGTTTTCGGACGCCTGTATCCGCTAGCGCATCCCGTCGTCACGCGTAGAGGCCTCAGAGAGCAGGTCCGCGCGGGCGATCACGACAAGACAAGAAAGGAAGCCATGCCCAGCCAGAAGTCCCTGAGAGTATCCCAGCGAAAGGCGCTGCAAAACCGTCCCCGCAGGAGCGCCGCAAAGACCGCCGTTACCGCCGCCCGCAATGCCGCAAACGAAGGCAATGCTGATGCGGCAAAGGCCGCCTACGTTACTGCAGCCTCCGCCCTGGACAAGGCCGCAAAGACAGGCGTCATCCACAAGAACAACGCGTCCCGCCGCAAGTCCCGGCTCGCGAAGCATCTCAACGCTGCCGCAGGCTCACCACACGCCTAGCAGCTTCCTCTGCTGTTCAGGATCCGCGCCTCTCCTTTGAGATTGCCGTTGACACGGGCGTTTCAATTTGGTACAGTGTCCCCAGCCAGCGAACATGCGTCCTATCCGCGTGCTTCCTAGGCTCTGTGGAGGGACTCCTTTGAAGAAACTTTCGGAACGCCAGGATCGGATCCTCAAGTACATCGGCGATTTCCTGGATGAACACGGCTATCCTCCCACCGTCAGGGACATTCAGTACGCCTGCACAATCAGCTCAACATCGGTAGTGGACTACAACCTCCGCATCCTTGAGCGGGAAGGGCATATCCGGCGCTTCCCAGATATCTCCCGTGGCATTGAAGTCCTGGACGGCCGGATGCTGCGTAGGAACACGACGCGGGTGCCGCTTCTGGGCGAGATCGCCGCAGGCCTGCCCATCCCCGTGCTGGCTTCGGAGGATTTCAATCCGGCAGACCCTATGGACGTCCTGGACATCACCACAAGCATGCTCAAGGGCGAGCAGAATGTTTATGCCTTGCGTGTCCGGGGCGTGTCCATGATTGACGCCCTCATTGATGACGGCGATGTCGTATTGGTGAAGCCGTCCCGGGAGGCTCACAACGGCGACATGGTGGTGGCCTGGCTGAAGAAGGACAAGGAAGCCACGCTGAAACGGTTCTTCTTGGAAGGCAGCAAAGTGCGGCTGCAGCCAGCGAACTCGCAGATGGCGCCGATATTTGCCGACGCCGCTGACGTGGAAGTGCAGGGCAAGGTAGTTGCGGTGTTGCGCAACTTTGCCTAGCGCTTTTCGCCTGGAGAAACTGATAACAAAGGAGCGGCAACCGTAGGGGCGCAGCACGCTACGCCCCTACGGTTGCCGCTCCTTTGTTATGTGGCTAGTCCGAGGAAGGCAACTTGCGAGGCTGCTGGATTTCCATCTCGTTGTCGCAGCACAAGATGGCCCCATTCCCCGGCTTGGTGCACAAAATCGTAGTGCCGCATTTCGGGCACTGGTACCGTTTCCCTAGTTGATTGGCCATACTCCCCCCTGGGCTATTGTTGCTTATCCAACTACTTCTTCACCAGGGCCTGGCCATGACATTTGAGTGTGCCATCGCCCCCCTTGGTGACAATGAACTCGGCCCCGCATGTTGGGCAGGTATACCGCTTTCCCGTCTCGTTCGCCAAAGATGTACTCCAAGACCTTTGTAGTTGAGGTCATATTATAGGCAATCTGCCGACAGGACGTCAACGCACGAGCTATCTAGTGTGACAGCCCTCACAAAGCCTTCGCCTTCAACTGGCTTCGCGCGGATAGCGCGGCATCCTCATCCCATTGCGCCCGCAAGTGCGGTTGCTCGGAAGGGGGAGAGTGTGTTTCCATGAGAGTGCTTATCCGCCATGCGTCCGGCTGTCGAGGCGTTTCCGTGCAGGAACAGAGGTACTTCTCTTTGGAGCAAGCTAACGGCATGTTGCCCTGGCTGCGGGTGCAACTCGAGCAAATTCGGGCGCTCAGCCAGGAGCTTGCCCGCTTGCGCCAGGCGGTTGAAGATCTCACCCTGGCGTCGCGCGCGAACGGCCATGGCGTTCTGGACCGGCGCCTGGCGGAAGCGCGGCAGGCTGAGAGCTCCGCTGAGGGGCGCCTGTCTGCCCTGGCCCAAGAGGTTGCCGAACGCGGCGTTGTCCTCCGCGACGTGCAGCGTGGCCTGGTTGACTTTCCAACGCTTCGCGATGGAAGGGTGATCTTTTACTGCTGGCTGCTGGGCGAGGACGGCATTCGTTTCTGGCACGAGGTGGACGCTGGTTTTACGGGGAGGCAGCCGCTGTGGGAGTAACAAAGGGTCGCTTGGGCATGAAGCCGCGCGACACGGAAGCGGCGCGCCTGGCGAGGCTCGTCAAAGCCAGGGCCAAGTCTCTCGGCTTTGATTTGGTGGGCGTCGCCCCTGCTGAGCCACTGGCAGACCACCAGCGCGTTGCCCAGGAGCGGGTGCGCCGGGGCTACCTGGAGGGCATGCCGTGGTTCAACCACGAGCGGGTCGCGCGCGCTGCCGACCCCCAAAGGCTTCTGCCGGGGGCGAGGTCGGTCATTGTCGTTGGCCTCAGCTACCTGCCGCCTGAGAGTGGCGGTCAGACGGGCAAACAGGCAGCGACGCTGGCGGGTAAGGTTGCGCGGTACGCCCGCTGGACCGACTACCACGTTGCCATGAAGGCGAAGCTGCGGGAGCTGGCCGCAGCCATTCAGGAGTTCGCGGGCCGCCAGGTCAAAGTGCGGGTCTTTGTGGATGACGGCGCGCTGCTGGAGAGGGCCTTCGCTGAGCGCGCAGGCCTGGGCTGGTTTGGCAAGAACACCAACATCCTGACGCAGGCGCACGGGTCCTGGGTTTTCCTGGGGGCGCTGATCACCGACCTTGACCTGGCGCCGGACGCGCCCCTGAAGAAGACCTGCGGCGAATGCACCCGCTGCATGCCGGCCTGCCCCACGGGGGCGATCGTGGCGCCCTACGCCGTAGACGCGCGCCGCTGCATATCGTACCTCACCATCGAGCACCGGGGGCCGGTCCCGCGAGAGCTACGTCCACTGATGGGCGATTGGGTCTTCGGGTGCGACCTGTGCCAGGAGGTGTGCCCGGTGAACCGGGACGCAACGCCCGCCTCCGAGGCCTCTCCACTGAAACGCACCGGCCACGACGTGCTGGGGCTGACCTCGCTGCTCTCCATGACCCAGGAAGAGTTTGCGGAACGCTTTCGGGACTCGCCCATCAACCGGGCCAAGCTGGTGGGTTTGCAGCGCAACGCATGTGTGGCGTTGGGAAACCTGCATGACCCGCGCGCCGTGCCCGCGCTGTGCAGGGCTCTTGCGCATGCGGAGCCGCTGGTGCGCGGGCACGCGGCGTGGGCGCTGGGGCGCATCAGTGGGCCAGAGGCGCAGCGTCTGCTGGAGGAGGCGCTGGAGGCTGAGAGAGATGCCTGGGTACGGGAGGAAGTGGGAGAGGCGCTGAAGGACTTGCACACACCGTGACGAGAGGCCACAATAGCGCCTGGTTTGTCAGGAACTTTCATAAGGAGCAGATGAAACACAGTGGGCCAACGATGGGTGTTGTCCTCCAAGATTCATAAGGCAATGGTGACCGAGGCGAACCTGGACTATGTGGGGAGCATTACCATAGACCAGGACTTGATTGAAATGGCAGGGTTCTGGCCGGGCGAAAAGGTGCAGGTGGTCAGCAACACCTCTGGGGCCAGGCTGGAAACCTACGTTATCGTGGGCGAGCGCGGCTCCGGCGTTATCTGCATGAACGGCGCGGCGGCGCACCTGATCAAGGCGGGGGAAGAGGTCATCATCATGGGCTTTGAGCTAGCCGATCAGCCTATCAAGGCCCGGATTGTGCTGGTGGATGGGCGGAACAGGTTTACGCGGTACCTGTGAAAGGGTGAAATGGAAGCCCCCGTGGGCGATGCTATACTGACGGTAGTGGTGATACCGAGCTGTCGAGGTTGTACATGAGCACGAAAGTGGGTCCCAAGGGCCAGGTTGTGATCGAAAAAGAGATCCGCGACAAGCTGGGCATCGGCCCTGGCTGGACGGCGCTGCAGCGCGTCGTGGAGGGACGCGTGGAGATCACCTTCATCCCGCCGGCGCACAACAGGTCGCTGAAGGGCGTCTTGGCGCCGTACATTAAAGGTTCCATTGCGCCAACCCCTGAAGCGTGGGCTGAGGCGCGAGAGCAGGCATGGGCAGACCATGTCAAAGAGCGATACGGAGAGGCCAACCACGAATGAGCGCCCTTCTGGATACCAATGTTGTGGTCCGCTATTTGACAGGAGACCCTCCCGACCAGGCTGATAAAGCGGCGAAACTGATTGAAGGCGACAATGGCCTGCTTCTGACTGATGTGGTGATTGCTGAGGTCGTGTATGTGTTGCACTCGCGCTACAACACGCCCAGGGAGGCTATTATTGACAGTTTGGTAGAGCTCTTGAGCCGCGAGAGTATTGGAGTCTTATGCCTGGACAAGGCCCTCGTTGTACATGCTCTTCTCCTGTGCCGCCCTTCCAACCGTGTTGGCATACCTGATGCGCTCGTGTGGGCTGCGGCACGTTCCAGCGGCGTGCACGTGGTGTACTCCTTTGATGGTAAGTTCCAGGAAGATGGCGTGGAGGTGAGGAGGTCCTTCTGACCCGTCTATTTGCGGCTAAAGGGGAACATCAACTGTGACAGACGTGTGGGTCATCACTGGCGTCCCAGTCGCCGGCAGGTCAACGGTAGCCCGCGCACTGGCGCAAAGGAGGAACACTGAATCTGGTATGGTATCTAAGCCCATGCAAAGCAGAACCCTGACGCCTGACCAATACGTTCGGAGCGTAATAAGGAAGTATGCCCTGCCTGCCGACCATCGGCAGCAGGTGGAACTCGTTGCGCGCGATCTACGCCCTCGGATAAGGGAATGGGCGGGGCAGCGGTTGATTTCTGTCCCGTGCTCCGGCTCATTCGCTAAAGGCACCGTGGTCAGAGGGGGTACGGATGTCGACCTATTCATCTCACTCAAGCCATCCATAAACGACTCTTTGCATGACATCTACTACGATCTCTTTGGATGGCTGAGCATTCGAGGATTTCAACCAAAGAGGCAGAATGTGTCGATCGGCTTGGTGCAACGAGGTCTCAACGTAGACCTTGTCCCTGCTCGCAAGCATGCGGGTTCTGGCCAGGACCATAGTCTGTATCGAAGTAAGACCGGTTCATGGACGAAGACAAACGTGCATCGTCATATTCAGATTGTACGCAATTCAGGTAGAACGAACGAAATCAAGGCGTTGAAGATATGGCGACGGCTTCATGGTCTTGAGTTCCCGTCCATCTACCTAGAATTGGCGGTCATTAGATCTCTCCAGAGGAGAGGTCCACTCTTGGCATCCAATTTTGTGGAGATCCTTCAGTGGCTTGCCACGGACTTCCAGACCACTACCATCGTGGATCCCTCGAACGGTGAAAACATCATCTCAAACGATATCACACTTAGCGAAAGAGCGGGGATCGCTGGTAGGGCTGCGTGGTCCTTGGAACAACAATCGTGGGATAGGGTGCTCTGGTAGGAATGGACGTATGGAAGACAAGGTCATGATCAGAGACTTGTTTGAGGCAAAGCAACGGGAAATGATGGAGCGTTTGCTAGGGGGACGGCGCGTTGTCAATCATCCAGGCGAAAAGGGAGCAGCCACAGAGGAGAACTGGCGCGACTTGTTCGCGAGTTATCTTCCAAACAGGTGCCAGGTGGGGAACCCCCTTGTGGTGGATGTTGATGGTCAGCAAAGCGAACAACTTGATCTCGTTTTGTTCGATCAGCAATACTCCCCAGTACTTTTCGAAACCGGTGGACTCCGTTTTATTCCCGCCGAGAACGTGTATGCCGTGTTTGAAGTCCGGCAGGAGATGAACAGGGAGAACGTCGTCTACGCTGCTAACAAGATAGCCTCAGTCCGAAGGTTGAGAAGGACAAGTGCTCCGATAAAGCACGCTGGCGGTCAATACGAGCCTAGAGAACCACTGCGGATAGTTGGGGGTATCCTGACGACGACCTCTGAATGGCTCCCACCTTTCGGTCAGGCCTTTCTGGATACCTTGAGAGAATTGCCAGAGCAGGGGCGGTTAGATCTGGGTTGTGCGCTGCAACACGGGACTTTCAGGGCCAACTACGAACGGGGTGGTGAAGTCAAGGTTGAAGCAAATCCAGCTACGGTTTCTCTGATCTCGTTTGTGTTCAAACTCCTCCAGGCACTCCAGCAGATGGGAACCGTGCCTGCAATCGACTTCACAGAGTGGCTAAGGCACGTTCAATAGTCAGTTGTGTTTGCCGCTATTCGTGGGCAGTTCTGCTGTCCTGAATCTTGTCTTTACTTTGTCACCCTTCCCACCTCCTCCTGGCTCAGGCTGAA
>JACQUI010000107.1 GCA_016210395.1 Chloroflexota bacterium
CGCGTCACCAGACGAGGTGCTCGGAGCATCCACACCTTTACCTCCTTGCTATTCTTACAAGGAGAGGATGCCTGACTTCATTTACTTTGTCAACACCTTCTCAGAATGACAACAATGGCTGGCGATTTCGAGCAAGCCCCACAATGGAAAGACGTGCACCAGCAGAGGGAGCGCTTCGTTCGTTCCTACCGGCTTCGTGCTCCGGCAGCAGCGGGGTGTGCTGCTTCAGCCGTTGCGGGGCTGGTGACGCTCGGCGCTGTCAATGAAGATGGTCACTGGGCCGTCGTTCGCAAGCTGCACCAGCATGTGGGCCTGGAACCGGCCTGTCTCCATGTGCAGTCCGGCGGCGCGAAAGAGGCCTGCAACCCGGTCGCACAGGGCCTCGGCTTCCTGGGGAGGGGCGGCGCCGGTGAAGGAGGGACGCCGTCCCCTGCGCGTATCGGCATAAAGGGTGAACTGGCTGACCAGCAGCACCTGGCCGCCAACGTCCAGGACCGACAGATTGAAGCGTCCCTCTGGGTCAGCGAAGATGCGCAGGTTGGAGACCTTTTCGACGACATATCGCGCATCGTCTTCCGAGTCGCCCTGGCCGACGCCCAGGAAAACGAGAAGCCCCGGCCCAATGGAGCCAACCGTTTGGCCCTCAACCGTGACCGAGGCTTGTGTAACTCGCTGGAGGAGCGCCCGCACAGGGGTTGCTCCTAGGACGCGGGTGTGACCACGCCGCCCGCGGGTTCGTGGGCGTGGCCATGGTCGTGCCCGTGGTCATGGCCGTGGCCATCGCCACTGCCGGCCGGGCTTGGGGCGGGGGTCTCCTGGCTGCCGTTTTTGGACTCGCCGGCGGGGACCAGGTTCTTGCGGGCGTAGTCTGTGGTGTAGAAGCCGTTGCCCTTATAGATGACGGCGGGGGAATGTATCTTTCGCCTGGCCTGGCCGCTGCACGTGGGACACTCGGCTTCCGCGCTGGCGCTGAAGCTCTGCCTTAGCTCAAACTCGTGGCCGGCAGAGCATTTGTAGACATAGATTGGCACGCGACCCTCCTGGAACAAGGATTAGCAGACTTCCATGAAGTCTGCTAACACAGTAGCAAATGTAGCACCGCAAGCTGGCCCTGTCAACTGCGGGGTGCGATGGGCGCGCCGCCCGGCTCTCTTCGCATGTTCAATGAGCTTTGCCGCTAATCCGCCTATTCGCCTGTTTTCGGCTAGCAAAGGTTGTTGTTTCCACCCGCCCAGAGACGTGGGGGACAGGCGTCCGCCAGCGGCCCCCGACAGGAGTGCGTTCCCTGCACTGCCGAAGATCAGGGACAATTGTTGGGTCAGGCACGTTTTGTGAGGAACGCTTCGCCCTACCTAAGATTGAGCAGTTCGCTGCCCTGCATGGTCCACCCGAGCTTCGTGCTGGCGCAGGCGGAGAGCGACTTCATTGTCTATGAACCCTGGGAGCACGTCTGCCAAGGCAGCCGCAATAGCTCTTGAAGTCTGCTGCGTAGATTGGCCCACCATGCCCTGCAACCGGAACTGGCTCTGCAGGCTATTGCTTAACGCCGAAGCTAGCCTCTCGATGTCCATACAATTAGCGTCCCTTGTACACGGGCGGGCGCTTCTCGGCGAAGGCGCGGGGGCCTTCCCGTGCGTCTTCCGTGTAGCGAGTCAGCACGCCGATGGTGTTGGCCAGGCGCATGGCGTTGGGGATGTCCAGGGACATGCCGCGCACCACTGCCTCTTTGATAGCCCGCACGGCGATGGGCGCGAGCTTGGAGATCTCCTGCGCGACTTCAATGGCCCGCGTCTTGACCTGGGCCAGGGGCACGACCTCGTTCACCAGGCCGGCGCGGTAGGCGTCCTGCGCCGTGAACACTTTGCCGGTGAGGAGCCACTCCATGGCCAGGGCATAGGGGGCCTGGCGCGGCAGCAGGGCGATGGCCGGGCCTGCGCCGCTGAAGCCGCGCAGGATCTCCGCGTAGCAGAAGGTGGCGGTGTTGGAGGCGATGCGGATATCCGTGGTCTCGCACATCAGGTTCATGGCGGCGGCGTAGCAGTAGCCGTTGATGGCCCCAATCACGGGCTTGTAGAACTCGCCTGCCCATCCTCCGTGCTGGCGGGGCCACCAGAAGCCTTCGCCGAAGTCGCCGGGCTCGCGCTGGGCCATGCGGATGAGGTCAGCGCCTGCGGAGAAGGCCTTCTCGCCTGCGCCGGTAAGGACCACGGCGCGGATGTTGCGGTCGGCGCGGGCCTTTTCAAACCCCTCGCGGACGCCTGCGCCAACCCCCTCGTTGATGGCGTTGTGCCGCTCCGGGCGGTTCATGGTGATGATGGCGACGTGGCCATCGGTCTCATACAGGACTTCGTCTGGCATAGGAGGCCTCCTCGAAGAGATTCGGGCAAACGGGCAAACGAGCATTCGGGCATAAAGCATAGACCATGCGGGACTATGCCCTATGGCATATCATCTCCCCTTGTAGACCGGCGGGCGCTTTTCGGCGAAGGCGCGTGGCCCTTCATGGGCATCCTCGGTGTAGCGGGTCAGCACGCCGATGGTGCCGGCGAGGCGCATGGCGTTGGGGACATCCACCGAGAGGCCGCGCACTGCCGCCTCCTTCAGGGCGCGTACGGCGACGGGGGCCAGGGCGGATATCTGCTCAGCGACCTCGATGGCGCGGGCCCTGACTTTGGCCAGGGGGACAATCTCGTTGACCAGGCCGGCCTGGTACGCCTCCTGGGCGTTGAAGACCTTGCCCATGAGGAGCCACTCCATGGCCTTGGCGTAGGCCACCTGGCGGGGCAAGAGCTCGATGGCCACGCCGGTGCCGCTGAATCCACGCAGGATCTCGGCGTAGCAGTAGGTGGCGGTGTCGGAAGAGATGCGGATGTCCGTCAGGCCGCACAGGAGGTTGAGGCCCTCGGCGTAGCAGTAGCCGTTGACGGCGGCGATGACGGGCTTCCACACCTCGACGTAGCCGGAATCGGATGGCGGCCACCAGTAGCCGTCGGCGAAGTCGGCCGAGCCCCGCTGGGCCATGCGCTTGAGGTCAGCGCCGGCGGTGAAGGCCTTTTCGCCCGCGCCGGTGAGGACCGCGGCGCGCAGGTTGCGGTCGTCCCGGAACTGGCGGAAGGCGGCGCGCAGGCCGGCGCTGACCTCCGGGCTGACGGCGTTGTGGGCCTCCGGGCGGTTCATGGTGATGATGGCGACGTGCCCTTTGGTCTCGTAGAGGACCTCGTTGGCCATGCTGCCTCCCCTCGTGTCGTGTGCTATCGGCAAGATGGGTGCTATTCTGGCACCCTGCACAGGGGGAGTCAAGGGAAAGGGGGCGCGTTGGAAGACAGACGTCAACACTACCAGTCCGGAACTTTTCGCAGGTCTGCCGCGTCATACAGGCAAATGCAGTACGCCATCCATGGGAGTGTGCATATGAAGATAAGCCGGTCCATTCTGGCCGCAGCGTTCCTGTTATTGCCGTTTTTTCCAGCGCTGGGCGTCAGGCCTGCGTATGCATGTTCCTGCGCCGGCCCTGACCCTGAACGAGTCGTTGGGTTTGCGGATGTGATCGTCATCGGGACGGTGGATGGCGTAGAGATACCGCCACGTTCTGATGGAAAATGGTCCTCGATAGATCCTGCCTATGTGTCTGTGACTGTGGAGCGCTACCTGAAGGGGTCGGGAGGTGTTGACCTGGTTTTCACTACAGCGCGCTCTGGAGCATCCTGCGGCGCTCTTGAGATCCTTGATGTAGGCATGCGCCACGTGCTGCTCCTGAGAAGGGACGCCGGCAGCTATACGACCAGCCTGTGTTCAGGCAATGCGTCGCTGGTCGGGGATTTTTCGAGATGGCCCCTAAGAGGAGCCAGTGGTGAGACATATCTGGCAAATATCGTGGCCATCACCGGTCAGGGAATTGAGCCGGAGGGACAAGCGGAGGCACTCAGGGGTCCCGATGCGATTCCAGGCTTCACGATGCCGTGGGGATTGGCCGTTCTGGGGTTAGCGGGTGTCCTGGCC
>JACQUI010000113.1 GCA_016210395.1 Chloroflexota bacterium
ACCTAACCCCCTGCCCCTTCCCTAAAGGGACGGGGAGAACTACGTTGAACTTGATAATGAGTGAGTCAGCAGGCACACGCTTTACCCTCACCCCTTCGGCTTTGCTCAGGGCAGGCTCTGGCCCTCTCCCATCGAGGGAGAGGGGAGGGATACGAAGGGTTGGGCGATATCGCTCAGTGCGATGTTGATAGGCCATTGTACGGGGAGCGTTGGCGAAAGTGGAAGGGGTGTACGCTACGGGGCATAAAGCTGGAGGTCTTGGACGTGCTGGAAGTGGCCGTCAAGGGTGTAGAGAGCGCAGCCGTGCTGGAGGGCGAGGGCGGCGATGAGCGCATCGGGTGTGGGTATGGCAGCGCCGCGTTGCCGGAGATAGGCCAGCAGTACGCCGGCGCGGAACCAGGTCTCCTCGTCGAACTCTATGTGGCGGGCTGCCTGCAAAAGGGAGCGGACGCGCTCCTGGTTGACGGGATTTCGCTCCCCGCCAATAAGTTCGGTTAGCACTGTCCCGCAGACAACTGCCCGCCCCGACTGGACAAGGCCAGCAACAGCATTCTGGACTACGGGGTCACGCCTGCGCAGGTATCTCACCCATGCGGAAGTCTCAATGAGAACCGATGGAGCTGACGTTGTCATCAGGCCACCTGAGCCTGAGCCGGAGGCCCTTCATCCGCATGCCCGCTATCTTCCAAGAACTTGCGAGTTCCTGGGGGACCGTGGGTCTCAAACTCAAGCCGTGTCATCTCTTCGTGTATGTCCTCAAGGTCGGGCATGGTGCCAGGCAAGGCCAACAGCGCCTCCATCGCCTCCCGCCGAACGTACTCTGACAGCGCGGTGTGAATGGCCTCTTTCTTGGTCTTGGCCTTGGACCAGTACATGACCTTCTTCAGGAGGTCGTCGGGGATGTCAACGGTGGTGCGCATGGGATGCCTCGGCTGAGCATAAGGATCGTATGCGTGAATTGTATGCGGCGAACGTGTGCGCACGCAAGGGGTTAGCGGGCAGCGCCGCGGGATGGGAAGGGGCGCCGACGGCAGCGGGACACGGTCTGCTGCCGCAGCCCTTCGAGGGTTGACAAAGCTGATGAGTGATCCTTCACTGCGACAGTCCCTGCCCGCGGCGAGGGTCGTTTGACCGCCTCGCTCAGGATGACAGCACGGTACGCTTGTAATAGACGCAGAACGGTGCGAGGCGCCAGGCCTAGGGCCTGGTGAGCCTGTCCTGCCACTGGCCTCGGATGCGCTGGCCGACGACCTGGAGGCTGCCGAAGGCCGCAGCCTGGGCGAACTGGGCCGGCGTCGTCAGCTTCAGCTCCTCGATAGCCTGGTCGTAGGACATGCCGTTGGCAATGCTGGTCCGGGCGTCTGGGCTGAAGACGATCTTGGCGATCGCCGCCGGGTCGTTGAAATGCGGGTACTGCTTGCCAGAGGGGTCGGCGGCGAAGCAGGCCCGGTAGTAGGCGTACTGGGCGATGCCGCTGCAGATCCAGCGGTTGACGACGCGGGCGACGCCGGGGGTGCGGAAGAGCAGGCTGGCCCTGGCGAAGAGGGCGGCGAAGGGCGCGCCGACCCACGTGAAGATGCGGCGGACAATGCCGCCGATTTCGGAGAAACCGTAGCCCGCGTCTATCTCCTCCAGGGCGAAGCCGCGCACGCGGCGCAGGTAGTCGGGACGGATGCCAGCGGGGAGAACGTCGGGGGGCAATCGCAGGACCACCATGTCCTGGCCTTCGTTGTAGAGGTACTTGTCTATTGGGTGGATGTCTATGCCGTGGGTCTCGGCCTCGATGATGAACGTCCGGCGGTAGCCCAGCTTCTCGCCGGAGGCGTCGTCGCTGAGGACATAGACGAGTGCGGCGTGGTTCCAGTGGCTGTGTGTGGCCCAGCGAATGAGGCTAGCCATCAGGCCCCGGCCACGGGTGAGAAGGATATCGGAGCGTTCCAGCCTGCGGGCCATGTCCTGTGTGGTGAGTGTTGCGCCGGCCATAGGAGCCTCCTTGGGACCTAACCCCTGGCCCCCTTCCCTACAGGGAAGGGGTAATACGTTGTGGGCAAGCTGGGAATCCAATGTGTCATGCGGAACCGCCCATACGATACCACTCGTAGGGCGTATGGGGAACGGGTTGATGGCGGGACCTCTCCCTCAGCCCCTCTCCGCAGCGGAGAGGGGAGCAAGTGGCCGGCGCATGACGCGGCGCGGGGAGACCTCTCCCTCGGTCCTTCCCCGCAACGGAGAGGGAAGGGTAGGACGTGCCTTCGTTGACACTCGCATATGGCGCGGGTAGGATGATGCCACAGAAAGGCAGAGGTGAGCTATGGCTACCCAGAGGTATGCGCATCCGGAGCTGCTGGCGGAGTCGGACTGGCT
>JACQUI010000108.1 GCA_016210395.1 Chloroflexota bacterium
GCCGGGCGGGAGGCCCGAAATGCGCGTCGGGTTCATAGCGGCAACTTTCGTATTCGTCTCCTTCCTCCTTGGCTGCACCGCGTCCACGCCTGCCGTGCCCGCCAGCACGTTACCCAGGCCAACTATCACCACACCCACACCGACCGCCACCTCAACCGCCACTCCTACTCCCACCCCCGCGCTGGCGCCATTAGCCGCCTTTGATGCCTCCACGGTGCGCGGCCCAGCGCCCCTCGCCGTCGCCTTCGCCAACCAATCATCGCACGCAACCCAGTTCCGCTGGGACTTCGGCGACGGCTTGACCAGCTCTGAGACGGACCCCAGCCACACGTACACGAAAGTAGGCAGGTACTCGGTCCGGCTGGAGGCCATCGGCAGCGACAGCCGCACTGATGTGACGGCCGCCGAAGGTCTCATCGAAGTGACGCCGGGCGTGCTGGCATCCCTGACCCTGCTTCCCGCGCACGTAGAGGTCGAGCCGCTGTCCACGGCGCAGTTTCAGGTCGTCGCTGCAGACGCTTTTGGGAACCCTATACCCGACCTGCTGCTGACGTGGCGCGCCGCTGCAGAGGCAGGAGGGGTGAACGCCTCAGGCGCGTTTACGTCCGCCGCGAAAGCGGGCAGCCACGCCCGCGCCGTCACCGTTGAAGCCTCCTACGGCGGCGTCTCGAAGCAAGGTGATGCGTCGGTGTCCATCGTCGCAGGCCCCATCAGCGCCGCCACGCTTACCGCCGGGGCCGCTCGCCTGTTCACCGGCGACCAGACCAGCCTGGCCGTGGAAACCCACGATCAGCATGGCAACCCGGTGGCCCCGAAAGACGTGCAGTGGAGCGGCAAAGGGGGAGCAGTCGAAAAAACAGGGCCTGCCAGCGCCGTGTTCCGCGCGGGACGCGCCCCAGGGCCAACCCTCCTGACAGCCCGCGTCACCGATGGGCTC
Source organism: Chloroflexota bacterium (assembly GCA_016210395.1). GTDB lineage: Bacteria > Chloroflexota > Dehalococcoidia > Lucifugimonadales > JACPCL1 > JACPCL1. The sequence goes on from JACQUI010000108.1 coordinate 938, forward strand.
GCCACGGCTACTGCTACAGCACAGCTAGACATAGACCCAGGCTACTGCGAGACCCGGGAGCGTCAGGCCGAATGGAAGGCTGCCTGGTACGACACCCTGCCCAGCGGCGCTCGCGGCCCGCTACTGGGCGAGCAGACCTTCCCCGCGCTCCTGTCCCTCGACACGGCAGGGGAGGTGTTCCAGGGCCGGAGCGTCAACCTGCAGATGGAAGCCACCATGGACATCGCCGTCCAGCGCAGCGGCCCCGTTGCCTTCACTGCCGGCGGGGACGAAGGCTTCCGGTTATTCGTGGATGGGGCCCTGGTCCTTGAAGGGTTGGACGGCGCAGAGCAAAGCTCAAAGGTCTCGCTGACCCCAGGCATCCACACGCTCCAGTTACGTTTCATTCAGGCAAGCGGCAGGGCCAGGCTTTCCTTCAAGGCCGGCGCCGATGTGCTGCAATGGGTCGAGGCCACGCAGTGCTACGGCGGCTACGTGGAGCCGCCGGCGCAACGCTACTTCGTGTACACGTCGCCGGGCGAAGACCGGGGCAGCGTTCTGGACCGCTTTGGCGTCCCAACCGTCGCCGGCTGGTATCTGCCTGCCACGCTGAAAGGCGCAACCCTCCTCCCAGGCGCAACGTCGCGCATCCCCGGCCCCAAGGTCATCGTCCTGCAGGGGATAGACAGCCAGAGCGCCTGCGCCGACGGCGATGCCCAGGACAGCCGCGACACCTTGCACCGGCGACTGCAAAACATCATCTTGGGCGCCCAAGGCAGCTTCTATGAGGCTACCGGCAGGGTCGCAACAGTTGATGACTTCGATGTCATTGGGTTCAGCTACTCGGGCGTCTACAGGGACTGCCTCGGAGGGACCGCCTACGGCGAAGCCACATATCCCGTGCAGATGGGCATCGCAGACAACGCTGCCATTGGACACGTGAGCCTGCCGCTGGCAGTCTACGCCAGGGCCGACACCTGCGGTGGCGTCGCAGCCGCTGCCCAGCGGCTCGGCAGCCTGGTGGACCGCATCCTGGCGGAAGAGCCGGATGCCCCCATCGTCCTCATCGGTCACAGCATGGGCGGCATGGTCGCGGCGTACTACCTTGCAGGCATCGCCTCCCCTGATGCGCTCCCCCATGTCCACGCAGCGGTCACCGTGGACTCCCCTCTCCTTGGAATCCCGCTGCGCAACCCCTTTTCCGCGTGCCCCGCGGACTCACCTGCGTGGAACGACCTCGCCGGCAAGACCGGCGTCGTGCCCGCCATCGCCCAACTGGGGGGCACGGCCCTCGCCTCAAAACTCTTCGCCATCAACACCACCGATATCGGCCACGTCATCGCAGGCTCCAACTTCAGCGCGAGCGGCTGTGCAGCGAGCAATGCCCTGGGAGGCGCGCGGTGGTCTCCCCATAGTTGCGCCTTCGCCGACACCCAGTCGCTGTCACAGATGGGGATCATCGCCAACAGGGAGACGCCGAGCGGGTTTAGCCGGATCAGCGTCCAGATCGGCAGCCTCGAAGACCTCCCCAAGACCGTTGCGGCTGGGACAAGGAGCCAGCTTACCTTCACCTTCACCAACACTGGCAACGCGCCGTGGCTATTCCAGGTGACGCTGGACATCCGGCGGGCCAACGGCGCCATCAGCTTCTTCGTGCCGCAGAAGGTGCAGGCGGCCCCCGGCGAGACCGTGAGCGTGACGTTCTCCGGCGCGTGGGGCAACCCAGGCGAGCGGGAGGTCAGGCTTGCAGTGTGGCAGGAGGGGACCTCCGACACCCAGCGCCCCCTGGCCGACACCGGCTGGCTCAGCGGCTACCTCACGGTCATCGTCCGCCCCGCCGGCGACTGACGAGGCAATAGGCGAGGGTTGCAGGACGTAACCTCATCCCTACTACGGAGAAGCATGCCTGCCTACAAACCAGCCTGCGGCCACTGCTCGCCGTGGTAGGCCATCTCCCAGAAGAGCACCTCGTAGCGAAGCGCCGTGCGGAAGACGCGCTTCGCCTGGGGTTGGTCACGGGCAGGGATGGCGTCCACGATGCGCTTCATGGCTTCAACGAACGCCCCCAGCTCTGCCGCCGCGTGTATCTCGATCCACTCCTGGTACATGCGGTGGCGCGGCCTTGCCTCCGCTTGCGCCAGCCGCGTCGCCCAGTCGAAATACGTCCACTCGGTGACAAGCAGCGCCGTGGCGATGTCCTGGAAGGAGCCGTCATAGGCGGTGGCGACCAGGAAGTTGGCCATGGCCTCGCCGGTGGGCAGCGGCTCGGCGCTACGATACTCGGCTGGGGGCACGCCCAGCTCATGGAAGGCGCGGAAGAACAGGTCTTCTTCGGCGTTCAGGATGGTGTGGAGGAACGGTGACAGGGGCTGGGCCGCCTCCAGGGAAGGGGCCTTGCTGACGGCCTGGCCCAGCACCTTGGCGAGCGCCCCCAGGAACAGGTAGTCCTGGAGAAAGTAGCGTTTGAACTTCTCCAGGGGCAGGGAGCCGTCGCCCAGCTCGCGCACGAAGGGGTGGCTGACCATGCGCTCCCAGAGATCCTGGTTGGCCTTGCGCAGTTCGTCTGAGATGGGCATGAGATGCTCCTTGTGGGAAGACAAGCAGGGGTGCACCCGTGGCAGGGTCTCCCTGCCCGCGTCCCGCCACGCGAGGCGCGGCAACCGCGCCCCTACCCTGGGCCGTCCCTTACTTCGCCGCCTCCACAAACCGGTTGGTGAAGGCTGCCTTGGCGTCCACCGGCTTGGTCAGCAGGCCGTTGTCGGTCATCCACGTGGCAAAGCTCGTCCATTTCTGCTCCGTCTGCCAGCCGAAGGGGCTGCTCCCCTCGATCCACAAAGGCGAGAGCTTGGTCACACCCGTCCGCTCGATCTTCTCGTCAATCTCCGGCGCGGCCTGCTTCATGATGTCAATGGCCTTTGACGGGTCGGCCACGGCATCCTTGTAGCCGCGCACAGCCGCATTCACAAAGGCTTCGACCACCTCCGGCCTCTTTTCGATCAGGTCCTTGTTGGTCACCAGGACGATCTCGTAGAAGTCCGGGACGCCCCATTCCTCCATCCGCATCACGTTCACGGGGAAGCCCTGGTTTTCCGCAGAAATGGACTCGTGCACCCAGTAAGCGCCGACGATGGCGTCCACCTGCTTGCTGATGAGGGCCGGCACCAGGTCGAAGCCTACGTTGACGACCTCGATGTCCTTCAGCGTGATGCCGTCCGCCTTCAGCATCGCCTCCAGCAGGGGGACGTCGGTGGGCAGGCCGGGCGCGCCCACCTTCTTGCCTTTCAGGTCTCTGGGCCGCGCGATGCCCGAGGACTTGAGGGCCATCACCGAGTTCAGCGGGTGTTGCACCAGCGCGGCGATGGACACCACGGGCACCCCCTGGCCGACGGCAGGCAGGACCTCGGTCTCGTAGCTCAGGCCAAACTCGTCCTGGCCTGCGCCCACGGTCGCCAGCACGGTGGAGGGGTCGTCCGGCGTGTAGATGGTGACGTCCAGGCCCTCATCGGCGAAATAGCCCTTCTCCTTGGCGATGTAGAGGCCGCTGTGGTTGGACCAGGGGAACCAGTCCAGCGCCACGCGCACCTTGGTAGTCTCCTTCCCGCTTGCGCCGCCGCACGCGGCGGCCAGAAGGGCAAGGGCCAGCAGGGGCAAGAGCAGGAGCCTTGGGTTCATGAGAGCCTCCTTTGTTGGGCCTTTTGTTTTTGCTCGACTGTAGGGGCGCAGCATACTGCGCCCCTGCACATTCTCATTCATTCCTCGCCCAGCGCACGGGCCTGGCGGGCGCTATGATGCCAGGGCAGGGCCAGCCGCTCCAGCGCCGTCACAACGAGAAACAGCAGGACGCCCATGACCGCCAGAATGACCACCGCGCCGAAGGAGCGGGCGGTCAGGAACAACGGCACGGAGATCCGCGTCAGGTAGCCCAGGCCGGCGCTGGAGCCCACCCACTCGCCGATGACCGCTCCGATCACGCTGAAGGTGACGGCCACCTTTGCGCCGGAGAAGAGGTACGGCAAGGCGCTGGGGACTTGCACCTTGGTGAAGATATGCCACCGCCTGGCCCCCAGGGTGCGCATCATGTTCACCATGTCCGGGTCCACGGAGCGCAGGCCATCCATGGTGTTGATGACGATGGGGAAGAAGGTGATGAGCACGACGACGATGACCTTGGGCGCGAGGCCGTAGCCTACCCAAATGAGCAGCAGGGGCGCGATGACAATGATAGGGACCGTTTGCGAGGCGATGATGAGCGGGTAGGCGGCCCGCTGAAACCCGCGGAAGAAGGCCATGAGCAGCGCGAGGCCAAGGCCGGTCACGAAGGCCAGGCCGAGGCCCAGGAGCGCCTCGCCCAGGGTGACCCAGGCGTGCCGCGCGTACAGGGCGCGGCTGGCGACAAGCTCCGCGCCAATGGCCGAGGGCGCAGGGAGCTTCCAGGCGGGAATGTCGAACAGCTCCACGACGCCCTCCCACGCGGCGACAAGAAGAGCCAGGGCCAGCGCCGGCTTGGCCCACCGCGCCAGCAATCGCCGGGCAGCGCCGTTGGAGGAGGGCAGATGCTGCGCCTGCTTGCCCCCTTCGCTAGGCTTTGCCACCGATTCCGGCGCTACCGCCACGGCTCCTCCTGGGCGTGCAGTGTCTCCTGGCGGAGGGCTGCCAGGAGCTGGGCCTTGTGGGAAACAAAGGGCTCCTGGGTGATCATGTCATGAGTGCGTGGCCTGGGCAACTCCACGGAGAACACCAGCTTGACCCTGCCGGGCCGGGCGGTGAACACGTAGACCCTGTCCGAAAGAAACAGGGCCTCTTCCACGTCGTGGGTGACCAGGACAATGGTCTTGCGGAAGGCGGCCCACAGACCCATGAGCCACTCCTGCATCTGAGCGCGGGTGAGAGCGTCCAGCGCGCCGAAGGGCTCGTCCAGC
>JACQUI010000114.1 GCA_016210395.1 Chloroflexota bacterium
GCCCTGCATGGATGGATTCTCGCGGCCGCCGCAGCATACGTCGCAGTAGAACTCGAAGTTGCCGCTCTTGGCGGCTGTGAAAGTGAAGTCCTGAGTCTTTGAGGGAGGGAGCTTTACGTCTATGCCAAGGTCATCTATGGCGAACTGGTGCCAGCCGCCACCGTCAGTGTGGAATTTGCTGTCCTTGTTCACTAGGCGTAGGGTGACCGGCTCCCCGGCGCGAGCCACCAACCGTGACGGGCTGAACCCGCTCATCGAGAATTCGATAGTGAGCGCGCCAGGCGAGGTCGGCTCGCCCCGCTCGAATGCGCTCAATAGCAAATAGCCCGCGAGTGCCAGGACCACTGACGCAATTAAACCGAACGCGAGGGCTCGTCGGGAACCGACACCTCTGGCCTGCCTAACCCGGCGCCGGCGAGAGTTCCTGGGAGATGCGGATTGCGCGGGCACGTATGCTCCTGTCAAGCCTCTTGACGGGTCCGGTTTGCCTGGCTGACCAGGTAAATCCCCACTCCGGCTGCTGCAACCAAGATGAAGAGCGCTATCACCTGCGCCTGCTGAAGACCCCAGGCTACGATCTCCTCATTCCGAACAAAGGTCAAGGTAAACCGTCCTAGCGCATAGCCGGCCAGGTAGGTCACGAAGAGCATCCCAGCGGGCAGGCTTCGGCGCCGCAAGTAAAGCATGAGGCCCAGCAGCGCCAAGTCCCACAGGACCTCGTAGGCCGGGTAGGGGTGTGTTGGCACTCCCTTGAGGGCATCTGGGAGCATGGCACCGGGGTTGGTGTAGATGAATCCCCAGGGTAGGTTCGTGGGGCCGCCGAAGGCGTCCCCGTTAATTATGCAACCTACACGCCCCAGCATCTGGCCAGGAATAAGGCCGACAGCTGCGGCGTCCGCAAGCCTTGGGACAGGGATGCCCTCCCTGAGGGCAAGGGTGAAGGCCACGCCACCACCGGCGAGCAGACCCCCGAAGATCGCGAGGCCGCCCTGGTTTACCATGATGATCTGTTGAGGGCTGGCAAGGTAGTAGTCCAGCTTGTCCAGCACGTGGAACAGCCTTGCCCCAATCAGACCGCCCACCACCGCCCAGAACGCCACCCCTTCCACCTTGGCGCGGTCCAGGCCTAAGCGCCTCGCCTCGCGGAGAATAAGCCAGAAGGCCAGGGCGATTCCGCCAGCAAAGGTCAGGCTGTACCAATGCAAAGCAAAGCCACCCAGGTGCACAATCACAGGGTCAATATTGATGGGTATGCCGCTCATGCCGTTCCCTTCTTGCCATCGGGCTCGGACTTCAAGCTGAACCCGATCCGCCGGGCCGAGGGGTGGCGCAGGGAGACGGTGACCATCTTCACCAGCTCATATGGCAGGAAGGCCAGATCCATGTCGTCGCAGCTCTCCGCGTCCCGGAAGTATTGAACGCTGAACCACTCCTCGCCTAGATGGACGAGGTGGCATAGGTCCAACGCCGCTCCATCAGCCAATTGGAGCACCACCACCAGGGTGTCGCCAGGCCGCAGCTTGCACTCTGCAAGCAGCCTCTCGGGCAAGACCTCATGGTAGAAACGGGCGTCGAACACGGCAGCGCGCTCCATCTCCTGGGCCTGAAAGCCGCCTACCAGCCCATCATGCGGCCTGCTCCCATGACTCCTGAGCCCATCCCGCTCATGCCTGAGCCCATGGCCCCGTGGTGGCCGTCGTTCATATGTCCCTTCATCGCATCCCAGTCCTCCTGGCTGAGCGAGTTCATGGGGTCTTGCATGCCCTGGACATCGCCCGCCTGGCAGGCCTCGTGCATTTTTTCAGAGGCACCGGCTGAGTGCCCCTGCCCCGGCTGGGGCTGCGCGGCCCAGGCCGGTAACGTGAGAACGGCTCCCGACACCAGCGCGATCACCACGGCGGCGACGCCAATCCACCAGAACCTGACAGTCTTCACGGCTTCCTCCTTAGATGGCGCGCCCTCACGAGTGCACGTAACGTCTACCACGCCCAGCCAAACAGCCGCTCGGCCACGCCAGCTACACCCTTGACCGTCAGCTGGGCCTCGTTCTCCTCCGCCTGCCATTCCTCATTGCCGTTCCCCGGGAAAATCAACAAGCCCTCACGGTGGTGGCTGGACTCCTCCAGGCCCAGCCATGCCTCTGCCTGCACCGTTTTGCGCCTGCGACCTTCTAGAAAAGCGAGGGCGGCCAGGTCGTACTTCTCCAGGTCTACTGAGTGAGTGTCCAGCTTCACATGGATGAGGACATTCCGGTCCCCCGCGGCGTCGCGTAGAGAACCAGCAATCTCCTTCCAGTGTTGCGCCGAGACCCAAGTAGCCTCGACAGTGATGCCTCCCAAGCCACCGTCAGACACAGTCAGAGGCCTCTCCGTCCCGTCAGCGCCGGATGTGACAGCCTGCTGCGCGGAGCCCGCCGGAGCCGCGCAAGCCACAGACC